>NZ_JBLSDF010000018.1:0-38437 GCF_052315355.1 Cuniculiplasma thermophilum | reverse complement strand
GGTAAGGAAGGTGGTGACATCCCAGGACGAACGTGGTATCAATGCCATGAAAATCCTGGGAATAGAAAATATGAATTAGCACCCTAAACTTGAATTACATTACAAACTGGAATAGAGCCACTGGGAAGTTCAATTAAAAATAAACCATGTAAAGTCACGTTATATGTTTTAAATTTTAACCGTTTGATTCCTGTAAATATACCTGTCCATTGTGATCTCAGCTATATCAGTTGAGTAAAGGCCTATTCGTGATATCTCCTCAGTTATTGATGAAACGGTCACATCATTGAATCTTTTATCGCTCATTTTTGCCTTTATCCTTCCTATTTCCCTCTTACTGTTCACAATTTCGTTTAATGTCTGAAGATCGGCACCCATAAATGCCGTTGTGGATTTCTGAAGGAGTTCGTTTGTAAAATTCATAAAATCTGTGATCAGCTTCCTCTTTTCCCCTGAGGAAATCTCTCCATTCTTAAGCAATATGCATATATTAACTGAATGGTCAGCTATCCTTTCCAGAATTCTAGAGAATATGAGATAAAATGTAAGCTCGCCACCTTCAACACTATGACTTCCAATCTCCTTCATTATATAGAAATGGTATCTGTCTACTTCATCATCCCTGGATATTATATTTTCTATTAATTCTGGTTCATTACTTTCCACAGCCTTAATTGTGTCCTGAAACATATTCTGAACATTCATTATCATCCTTTTCAATGCATTGGAAAGAGGGAAGGAATTTGAATCGAGAACATTTTGGAGGACTATTGATCTTGAACTTTCCTCAAATATCTCAACGCCCATAACAAGCCGTGTGAATTTCTTCACAATATCCTTCACGCCCTGAGAAAGGTATGTTGATGACTTAATGATCAGTGTGTCAAAACCAGATATGTATATTGAAATCATTGATCTCTGCAAAAAATCATCAGAAACCGAGGAATTAATCTCCATGGTTCTTACAACCTCTTTTTTCTTTTCTTCTCCAGGATATATGGTTAGATTGTCACCATTTATGTCCATGCTTACAAGACTTCCCTTTCCCATTCCATTTTTCCTTATCCATTCCTGAGGTAGTGATACAATAAATGTGGAACCTCCTGTAAGCTGCACTCTCCTTGATTCAATTGTCATATGTTGATATATGTATCGCATATATAGAATTTTTGAGATTACATAGTTCAGTTATGCATATGTTCTCGTCTGTAAGCTGCACTGTTTGAGAGACTCCTTGCCACTAGCAGACCGGCTATATAGATTATTCCCAATAGTAGTATGAATAAAAATGAATAACTATATAGTAAATAGGTGCCGTAACTATAAATGTTCGAATTTATTGGACCTTTTATAAAACCTGTGGTTATGTTTCCCTTGGTTGTGTTAAGATTGACTACAACGAAAAATTGGCCTTCTGGTATGTTGTTAAATGTGTGAGAAACATTAAGATAGCCTTCAGGGGCTGTTGTGTTTTTCATCACATAATAACTCACATTGGACAGAGATGATGCACCGATTATTATAATGACGGGTTTGTATGTGGTGTTTTTGTTCAGTCCAGAGAAATTAGCGTAAATGAGATGTGTTTGACTGTACCCGTTATATGGGGATATATCCATTTCTATGGAACTATCTCCCGATGTCTGAAACTTCAGGATTCCAGGACTCTGATAGGTTATTGGTGTCATTATAAGAACCATGGCGAACAAAAGGACGATTATAATGGCAAATCCGTATTTTAGCCTATTTTTGAACCCCCATATTCCCGTGTAATGAATTCCGATGAATATAACCAGGGGTATTGCAAACAGGAGTTCATAGAGACCGATAAATATGAAAAGTATTTCGAATAAAACTGATGGCACTATGGATATAATCAGGAAGAATGGCAACTGATGCTTTTTTATGATCTCCCTTACACTTTCTCTCTTTTCTTGTTCGACCAAGTTTATCAATTAGGAATTGAAACACTCAAAATAATGTTTCCTATTACCTTGAATAATCAAACATTTCATATTATATGGGTAAAATTATTACCCAAGATGCAATAATCTTGCATGTTGCCTTCCGTTCAGGAACTTGGAAAGATGAGGAAAAGCCTGGGTATAAGTCAGAAGGAGATAGCGTCTGCCTGTGGTCTGAGTCAATCCTACATTGCAAGAATGGAGAAGGGAGATATCAACCCTACATATGAAAACGTGAAAAAAATTTACAACTATCTGTCTTCACATACAGAAAGGACAAGAAATATCGATATAGTGGCCTCAAGGATAATGACAAGAAATGTTATTATCGCAAATCCATCGGACTATGTTCTCCGATCACTTGACCTGATGAAGGAGAAAGGCGTATCTCAGATACCCGTAATCTCGGATGACGGAAGAGTTGTGGGGACTTTATCGGAATCTGACATAAATGAACTACTCATAAGAGGTGTTAATCCAGAATCCCTGAAGAAGATGACTGTTTCGAGAGTAATGAGTGCGCCTCTACCCCAGCTTCCAATGGAAACACCGGTGTCGGCAATTTATCCAATGCTGAGGTTTTCAAATGCCGTTCTCATAATGGAAGGGATCTCATTAAAAGGAATAATAACCAAGGCCGATATACTGAAGGCTGTAGAAGACTATGCAGAACCTGGCCTTTGAAATCATATTGGGCATTATTGCCTTTATACCGGCACTTGCTGCCAATCCCGGTGCCGTTTTAACTGGTGGCTACGGACATATGGATTTTGGGAAGACATTAAAAGATGGCAACAGAATATTTGGAGATGGAAAGACAATAAGCGGTTACATAGGGGGAATCTTCATTGGAACTGTAATTGGGATAATCATATATTTTATTTTAAACTATTATTCACTTTTCCCATATGATTTGAGTGATGTATCAATAATATCAGTTCCATTTGCACTTGCCTGGGGTTCACTCACAGGAGATCTTGCAGGTTCATTTATAAAGAGAAGACTGAATATGAAGAGCGGTCAGAAGGGAAATCTCCTTGATATGTGGCCCTTCGTAATTTTTGCCTTCCTCTTTTCCTTTGCAATAACCACAAAATTCTTCATTGCCCTGTATGGAAATTTCATTGACATAGTTCTGATTCTTGTTCTGACGCCACTTCTTCACAGGGGAGTGAATATACTTGCCTATAAGATGAAATGGAAGGATGTACCATGGTAGATGAAATGAAAATGGTAATTGGTGTCAGAAAAGATCTGGATATGGGAAAGGGCAAGATAGCAGCACAGGCATCTCATGCAGCCGTTAACTGTGCTCTCTGGGCTCAGAAAAATAACAAAAAAGTGTTCAAAAAGTGGACAGAACAGGGGCAGAAAAAAGTTGTAATAAGGCTTCAAAATTTAAGTGAACTCTATAAACTGAAGGATGAGTGTGAACAGGAGGGGTTGAATACATCAGTTATTACTGACGCAGGATTGACCCAGATTGATCCTGGTAGTGTTACATGTATAGGAATAGGACCTGCCCCATCAGAGATTGTTGATCGAATCACTTCAAAGTATCCCTTGCTCTGATTTCGGGCATTTAAATTTCATCTTTCTTCCTGGTCAAGGGGATATCTTGTGATCTTGTGACCGCAAATTCTGCAATTTTCAAGCTTCTCTTCGTATTTGGCTCCGCATCCCTTGCATACATATCCCCATCTGATTCTGGTTTTTATGCAATCGAGACCGCAACCCTGAAATTCTATATTCAATTTTGAACTTACATTTTGAAGGGAATAGTCATCTGATATTATGACTCCACCTATTTCCAGAGCCACAGCAATTATATCCATATCGGTCTGGCTCAGATATGGTAGATCCCCTGTCTCCCTGGCAGCCATTTTTACCCTGTCCATATAGGATGTTTTTGGATCGATTATGCGAATAACACACATCTCGTGATCCATCAGCCTTCCCATTTTTCCCTTGCGTATTTCCTTTATTACACCTGAAGGAACAACGCAACGCATTGAGAGGATGTCAATCTTTCCAGTGAGAATTGCTGAGGTATCGGGAACATATATGGTCTCCCGATCCTTTGGTGGTTTTATATCATCCCCCATCTCATTCTCTTTCGTTTATTGGTTTATATTTGAGAGGGCCGGTTTCTCCAACATATTTTGCCTTGGGTCTGAATAACTTGTTATCCTGTATGTATTCCAGGGATCTTGCCACCCAGCCCGATATCCTGCCTACTGCAAATATTGGGGTGAATATTTCTGTCTTAAATCCAAGAGCTGAATAGACCATTCCGGAATAGAAGTCTACGTTAGGAAATATTCCCTTGCTTCCAAACTTATTTATCATAAGCTCTTCAATTTTACTGGCAGTCAGGAACAGATTCTTGTTATTTTTCTCTGTTATATATTGAGCGTACTGTTTAAGTATCTTTGCCCTGGGATCATAAACCTTGTACACTCTGTGACCGAAACCCATGATCTTTTCTTTTCTTGCGATCATGTCTCCGAGGACCTTCTCTGCATTCTCGGGGCTTCCCACTGTCTGAATAAGTTTCAGTGCTCTCTCGTTGGCTCCTCCATGAAGTGGACCCTTAAGAGTTGATATTGCAGAAGTTATGGCAGAATACATATCAGCCATTGTGGAAATGGTTACGAGTGCGGAGAACGTTGAAGCGTTCATTCCATGATCTGCGTGTATGATAAGTGCTGTATCCATCATTTTGCTCTCCATGGGATCAGGTCTTCTTCCCAATGCCATGTAGAAGAAATTCTGGGCGTATGAAAGATTCTTATCAGGCTTAATTATCTCCTGACCTGAATATACCCTGTGTATTGCACCTACAAGGGTTGGCATCTTTGCTATTAATTTTATGGCCATTTCCTCCTGATCCTTATAGTCGCTTTCTGATTCTTTCCTGTCAAATGTTGCCAGATAGGACACGGCAGTTCTCAGAGATGTCATTGGGTGAGTCTTGTCCGCCTGCTTCTTAATCAGATCGTATACTTCATCTGGCAGATCGCTCTCTTCTCTCAGTTTTGCCACGAATTCCTTAAATTCCTTCTCCTTTGGAAGGTGACCATAAATGAGAAGATATGAAACCTCCTCATAATTACTCTGTTCAGCCAGAGTGTTTATGTCATAACCCCTGTATGATAATCTACCCTCCTGGCCATCTACAAAACCAACCTTAGTTTCGGCTGCCAGGATGCCTTCAAGTCCCCTCGCAACAACGGGTTCATTGGAATTACCTGATTTTTCCATAATGTTTCATCTCAATTCCATATAACAAATTATTAATTAAATGTTAAAAGCTTTAAAAAGGGATAATAAGTATTTTGAATTTTATATGTCAATCAACGGAATATCAATAAGCCAATATTTATATACCAATATCGAATAACCGATATGATAAACATGATGAATGGAATGTTCGGTGGAAAGAGAAAGGATTTGAGGACATGGATTATTTTTGTTCTGAGCTCGGGCCCAAGGAATGGCGTAGAAATTATGGATAATATGGAGAAGCAGACTCTTGGAATGTGGAGACCTTCCCCGGGATCTATTTACCCGATGCTCGAGAAAATGATCGACGAAGGAACCATAAGGAAGAGGGATGATGGAAAGTATGAACTTACTGATGAGGGAGAGAACTATTTCACCTTCAGAAATGGTATCTTTGGAAGAGGCACCAGAACATTTGAGGATGCCCTTGAGGAGATTTCATCTCTTGTTACCTTCATGGAAGAACTGAAACAGAATGGATCCAAAAAATATACAGAAAACAGAGAAAAATTGATAAAACTGGCCCAGAGAATAGAGAAATTATCAGGAGAGTAATTTTACAAGGATTAAAAGCTCCGGTGGGAAATGATCAGCCAGAAGGTTGATCAGATCCTTTGTGTTAATTTTTTCTCCTGAAATTAATTTTATTTTTCCATTTTCCAGAGTGATCTTAAAATCATCCATACCAAGCTCCCTTGAAATCTTTTTCTCCATATGGGAAAGTGGAAATGTTTTTCCCCCCAAAATCATCTGATCCTGATCCAGTGAAATAATCTCCTGTGGCTCATTGTTTACGATTTCAAGATTTGTAATCTCTTCCTCCTTGCCATCCTCCGAAACAACTGAGGAGCCTTTTATGTGAATTCTTCCATTGATTGATTCTACTTTCATAAATTCCATATCATCGGAAAATTTCACAAACCTTCCTGCCTCTGAGGATTGCCTTACAAATATGGGAACCATGGAGTGCTGATCAAATAGAAACATAAAGACAGAGGATTTTCTTTCCTTAAGGGATGACAGAATTTCATCTTGAATTTTACCTCTTGCAAATATAAGGGATAGGGTATCTCTCTCCCTCTGTTCAATGTTTCTTAAAAAGTCTGATGCCTGAGCGTGAACATTTAAGATAATATGGCCATCAATTGACAGTTTCTTCTCTGCCTTTTTCAGGTCCTCAACTTCCTTCAAGTGCTCCATGGCTATTGTGTGCCCAAAGTTCATGGGGTAGAGATAGGAAAATACCACAGAAGCTGCATCGGAGGGTTCATAGTTCTGGAGAAATGTGGAGTTTTCCCTGGACTGTATCCTCTGGGTCTCCTTAATGAAACTTTCAATTACCGCACCATAGGTGAATTTTACAAGGGAGAATGAACCTGATCTGTTCCATATTATATTGGCAATTGCATAATCTGTATAGGGATCAATTTTTTCCTGCTCCTTGTCGTTTCCATAACATATTTCCTCAAAAACTGCCCTCTGTCGGGTTCCCTTTGGTTTGTAGAGCAAGAAATCCTCTGATGGAGACTGAAAATGTGAGAGAAAATCGCCCGGATCAGTAAGAAGATTAAATATGCTTGAGGTGTCTTCCCTGTTAATTTTGCTGTAAAGACCCTCATAGGTTATCATACCAGATAGCTTTCCGCTTGAAATGATGCTATCTATGGCGCTTATCGGCATCTTTGAATCTATGGGAAGGGCAACCAGACCATTGTTCCATATGGCATAATATGAAAGAAAGCTCTGTATGGACTGGGGGAGACATACTCCTATTATGTCCCCTTTCTTTACAGAAAATTTATCCATTATGGCCCAGGAAAGTGAACGAACCATATTTCTTATATCGGTGTAACTCCAAACGTTTCCACCGTAGAAAATTGCCGGATAACTCTCATAATTCTTTGATACACTTTCCAGAATATCCGATGGAGAACGGAAAGATTCTTCATTGCCCATTTTCAATTCATCCCTTTCTGTTTACTATATCAAAGTATTCCTTCATTGTTGGTCCTAAATTGTCCACAAGATCTGTGGTGTTCCACCAGTATCCGGAGAACTTTTCAATGGATTCCGCAGTCTTTTTATTTATAAATGATGCAAGAACTGCAGCTCTGAATGGCTTCATTCCTCTTGCAATCAGTCCGGCCGTAAGTCCTGCAAGTACATCCCCAGTTCCTCCGGTTGCCATCCTTGGTGTACCTCCCTTTGATATTATGGTCCTCTTGCCATCGGTAATTATGTCCTCTCTCCCCTTTAGCAAAATAACACATTTATTTTCCCTTGCAAAGTTCACTGCATTTTCCTTACTGGCTTCAGTACCCGTGAGTGTCTTAAATTCCTCACTGTGCGGCGTGTAAACTGCGCCTTCCATAACTGGTATCACGCCTTCACCCGTAAGACGTATGGCATCTGCGTCAAGAATGGTTGGCTTTCCTGATTTTATAATATATTCCATTGCCTTCACTGCATCATAGGATTTTCCCATTCCAGGCCCGGCAATAATTGCATTTGACTTTACTATCAGTTTCTTCATTGTATCTTCACTGTAGAGGGACACCATCTGATCAGTTAGTTTTCCAGCAAATACTTCATACTTTTCTTCAGGAACAAGAATTTCAACAAGGTCAGGGAGTCCCCTCAGGGCTGCCTGTGATGAAAAAATCCCTGCACCATGATGCTCCCAGCCTGCAATTACCAGGAGTCTACCGTTAAGTCCCTTATGGGTATCCGGTGAGTACGCTGGGAAAAAGACCATTTCTCCAATACCGGCATTTTCTATGAGAGATTTTTCGATACCAATATCCTTGAGCACAATTTCACCGGAATTGGATTCGTTCATGCCTTCCTTTATATCTGTAAAGGTTACTGTTATCTTTGGCTTTATTGCAACATCCGAACCAAGGCCTGATGGTATATCCACCGATATGACAGGTTTTCCTGTTTTGTTTATCTCCTGAATTACCGAGGCGTATGGTTCTCTCATTTTACCCTTTACACCAGTTCCCAGAATTGCATCCACGATGACTTCGGCCCATGAAAGTTCATTTTTTATTGCTTCCTTTGATGGATTTTTGATTATTGAAGCATTTTTCATTTCCTTTATGGCCATTGAAGCCATTTCAGATACCTGTCCATCAGGAGATGCGAATAATAGAATTCTGACTCTGTTTTCGTAGCTGAGAAGAGATGCCGCAATGAGACCGTCTCCCCCGTTATTTCCCTTGCCGCACACAAAGAGCACATTTTTTCCACCTCCATAGAAGTCCTTAATTGATTCGTAGACTGCCTTTCCTGCATTTCTCATCAGTGGAAATAGATCTTTGTGCTTTTCCAGATAGTTGAAATCGATTCTTTTGCTCTCCTCGAAATCCATCATGACACATTATAGGTTATCGTCATAGAAAAAACTTTATGCGCATTCCCATAAGTCAATTCCATGGAAGATAAGATCCAGATTAGCCTTGAGAGACTCAGGAAGGAACAGATAGATTTCCTGCATATGCAGTTTACTGATATACAGGGAATTGTGAAAACTGTCACATTGCCAAAAAACCGTTTTGAAGATGCCCTGAATGAGGGTGTTGTTTTTGATGGCAGTTCAGTTGCAGGATATGCACAGATTGAGGAATCTGATATGAGAGCGGTTCCTGATCTTGATACCTATGCTGTGTATCCCTATTCGTCGCAGGGTAACACTGCAAGATACATATGTAACATTTACACTCCGGACGGAACAAGGTTTGAGGGTGATCCAAGGTACGTTCTTGAAAGAAACCTGAAGAAAGTGTGGGAAAGGAACATGGAGTTCTTTGTAGGACCTGAGTTTGAATTCTTTGTTTTCAAGAGGGATTCAAATGGAAATCCCATAAATGAACCTGGCGATTATGGGGGATATTTTGATCACACACCAAACGACAAGGCTTCACAGATAAGACAGGAGATACTGACCTATCTTCGTCTTCTGGGCTATGAACCTGAGGCTGCCCATCACGAGGTTGCCTGGGGACAGCAGGAGATAGATCTCCGCTATGCGCCTGCAATGACAATGGCGGACAGAATTACAGTTCTGAAGAGTGTTATAAAAAATGCCGCTGAAAATCATGGGCTCTATGCATCCTTTATGCCAAAACCCATTAACGGTGTTAATGGTTCAGGAATGCATATTCACCAGAGCATAATGGCAAAGGATCAAAAGAAGAATTTCTTCTATGATGAATCAAACCAGTATGGACTGAGTGAACTTGCAAGGCAATATACAGCTGGAATACTCAAATATATCAATGAAGGTTCCTCATTACTTGCTTCATGGGTTAACTCTTACAAGAGGCTTATTCCGGGATATGAGGCCCCTGTATACATATCATGGGCAAACAGAAACAGGACTGCACTCATAAGAATACCGGCGGGAAAGAATATGAGGAAGAGAATAGAATTAAGATGCCCTGATCCAGCCGGAAATCCCTATCTGCAGTTTGCCACGGTTCTGGGAATGGGTCTTAAGGGAATAGAGGAAAAACTTGAACTTCCCGAACCTGCTGAAAGGGACATATTTCATATGACTCCAGAAGAGAGAATAAAAAATGGCATATATTCAATGCCTGAGAGTCTCGGTGAAGCCCTTCACCATCTAAGAGGGAGCAAGGTAATGAGAGATATACTTGGTGAACATGTATACAACAATTTCCTGACTGTAAAGCAGAGGGAGTGGGATGAATTCAGGTCAAGAGTTACGGGATGGGAAATAGAAAGGTACCTGAATATACTATGAGGGTTCGCAATCAGTCTGAACCCAGCCATTATTTTTAAGTTTCCAGCATCCCGAAGTATACTTTTTTAATATATTTCCAACCGGTTCCCTGAACTTTTCAGGTATTTGAGAAAATACACTCTTTTCCTCAGGAAGAAGGTGTATGCCAGATACATGGGTTTTTTTGTTGAAATTGCCTGTTTTTATACCTTCAATCATACAGCTAAGCTCCTCGGGATCAAGCTTGAGCCTCTCCCTTTCCACAAGATCAAGAAGATTCCCTGCATCAGGATAAAAAATAGTACGTGGATCGCCACGGGCATACTCTATGAACAATCTCACACCAAGACACTTTGAACATTTTCCGCAAGGTACCACCTTAGAATTGTGGTCATAATGGCATGAATGGCATGACCTCTGTAAGGAATAAAGATCTGGATATCTGTTGACAAGGATATCCTCCACGACACTGCCATAGATGGGATACACTGCGGACCAGAGTGTGGCCTGGATGCCTTTATGACTGAGATACTCTGAAAACCTTCTCTGAAACTCTGGTGTCTGATCATAAACACCATAGTAGTGCCTTATTCCCTTGAAGGGAGGCTCTTCCAGAGGATCATCAAACTCGTTTCCCATAAGTATATTGCCTATGCCATATTTTACAAGAGCAGGAATGAATGAGATCAGGTATACTGGAAAGGTAAAGAGCTGCACAGGATAATCATCTGCCCACTGGAAAGCTCTTTCCTTTAGAATTTTCATATTTCGATTCATGAAGTTATAGAATCTGTCAACATTTGACCAGACCTTGAGGCTCTCTATACCATTTTCTGTGAAGTATCTGTGGGATGGGAGTGCAAGTTTCCAGTGACCACCCGATTCATTGAAGAACATTGCCAAAGGCTTTTCCCCAATCTCCTCCATCAGCCCGGTTGTCATCAGGCTCTCCTTGCCCCCTGACGAGAGCACAGCCACTCGTTCTCCCTTTTCATAATAGGGATCATCATATGAGAAATTGAAGGAAAATTCTGTTGAGCCTGCTGCATTTGACTGGTTTATCTCCTCTTCCTTGGGAATCACATCGTCCCTGAAGAAATCGTACCTCCTTCTGCAGAGTCTGTTTACGAATACCTCCGTATTGTTGATCCTCGCCATTTCTCTTATAAATTCTCTGTCTGACTCTGATACAGGGAAATTAAGTGTTATTCTGTCAATGAAAAGGGCGTAATTCAGGACTGCTGCCACTCCAGCAAGACCTGCCATATTCTCAGTGTTTTCAACATCTTTGTCGTATGAAAAAATTATTCTGAAATAAAGATCCGGTTTTCCTATTCTTATACCTATAACAGAGGTTCTTTTTGTAAACTTTTCAACCTTTATTGAAACCTCTGAAAAACACCTTATTTTGTCTGAATAACCCACTACTTCACCGTTTCTTCTATTACTCTTGCCATGGGATCAGTAGAATCAAGTGGATCAAATACTGGAATTGAAAATCTCCTGTTAAGTTTCTCAATCTCTTCGCCAATCTGATCCTTACCCATGTTTTCAGTGTTCAGGGAAATTCCTATAACTTCTCTGTCTGAAAGCAACCTGAGTATTTTTATAAATTTTTCCAGTGGTGGAATTGGTATATCAAAACCATCATAATTTACCCTTGAAGGTGCGTGCTGAAGAATTATTCCGTCAGGTTTTCCGGCTGCTATTATTTCAAAACTTCCCGGATATGCAGGATGAAGAACTGAGCCCTGGCCTTCGAGGAACATGTATTCAGGGTGCTCCCTGTCCCAGGCCTCGAGTATGGCACTTTCAATGCCACCTGCCACAAAATCGTTTATCATAGAATCTATAACCACTGTGTATGGAAATCCCTGCATCCATGCTGTTTGCCCGGTTCCAATCATAACTGACCTGTGATTCAGCCTTTTCATGGATTCATTCAGATACACTGCAGTTGTTCTCTTTCCAATGGCACTGTCTGTCCCAAGAACTGCAATTCTCTTTGAGTTGACCTCTTTTATTCTTCCCGTGTAGAAGTCTCTCCTGTTCATGAACATTTTTCTTACATCTGTTATGGATACATTTCTATCTCTACTTATTTTGATAAATTCCGGATCATCGCTTATGAACTCATGGAGTCCACTTACTATATCCATACCCGATTCAATGGCCTTTCTTATGATTGGCCTGTAGTTTTGCGGAAGAAAACCGCCATCAGTTGCAACTCCAACCACCATGGTTTCAGCGCCAAGGTCGATTGCCTCACTGACATCTCCAACAATCTTTATCTTATCATGGGCTCTTGGGACGACCTCGCCAATGGGCAAACCCCTTTTTGTGCTGTCTATAGCTGCAACGACATCAAATCTTGTTGTAAATCTGCACAGACCGTTGGCGGTCTTTCCATAGGTGGTTCCCAGAAAGCCTTCAGCCAGTACTGCTGCCTTTTTCACTCGTGACCACGCCCAGTGAGGATAATGGCAACATCCCCATTATAATTCCGGTTTCTCAAAAGTTTATAGGCGGCAGAAAGTGCTGAAGCAGATGCAGGTAGCACCTGAAGGGATTGCATATATCCTATGAGCCGTGAAAATTTGATCATCTCCTGATCATTTACACCAATTGCCACTCCCTTTGATTCATATATGGCGTTCAGGGCCTTCTGTCCATCCAGCGCTCTGAATGACACAAGAGGTTCATTGGTTTCTGTCTCTATTATTCTTGATGGTTCCAGTTCTTGAATTTTTTTGTAACCATGCTTCCATGAATACACTATTGGATTTCCAAGGGATGTACCAGATCCAATGAACCTTGGTACACTGTTTATCTTTCCAGCCCTGTACATTTTTCTAAATCCGCTGTATATTCCTGCCAGAGTGGTTCCATTGCCCAGAGGACAGGCCACATAGGCTGGTGCATGTCCCATCTGAGCCACAATTTCATAGGCTATTGATTCATAACCAAGCATATCTACCCAGGAATTGACTGAACCCGGACTGCAATCATACCAGTTTTCGTCCATGGACTTATACTTCATATATTCCACAAGATCTTCATATTTCATCTCCTTGGTGATGAGGGTTGCTCCCTGTTCATATATCTCATTATTTCTTGTTCCTGTGTAAAATGAGGGTGTGGCAACAACAGCCCTGATGCCCATCTGCATTGCAAAGTACGCTACGGAAGCCCCGTAATTGCCGCACGTTGCAACAGATATTGTATCATAGCCAAGTTGAATGGCCCTCTTCACATGAAGTCTTGAAATACGATCCTTCTGAGTTCCCGTCAGTGACGCCCCTTCATACTTGAAAAAAATGTTCCTTAGCTTCAGAGCTTTCTCAATGTTAACTGCCCTGAAGAGAGGGGTCAAACCGGGAGGTTTTTCTTCCTCCAAAATCAATTCCATTATTTGTTTCACCGGACCTTTTATGGTCAAGAAGGAATTCCAAATTAGTATATAAAGATGTGTTAAAATTTTGTAAAAAAATATTAAATGCGGAACCTGAGTTTCATTGAAAATATAAAAATTCATCAGTGAATATAGTTAGAAATTTAAGTAATTAAATATATGAAAATATAATATTATAATTAATGATTGTGAAAATATAAAAAATGCTGATTTTCTCATAATGGCGTAATTTAGCTGAAATTCGTAAAAAAATTGTATATTCTATTTATCAAGGGCTCTGTTGCCATTACATTAAATATAATATTGATTATACTTATAATTTAATATTAAATATTTATTATTTCCAGATCCTTTTCTGCTGCCACATTCTTAATCTTGGCATATCCGTCAGACTTTGTACCCTTTTTATCCACAATAAATCCTTTGCATTTAGGTGTTTTCTCAACAGCCATTTCTACTTCCCTTTCAGTGATCTCTTCAAGTCTGTACTTTGATATTATATGGCCTATGTTTACCCTGTTATCCACAACATATGAAGAAAATTTTGGAGCATAATGGCCACCCCCTGCTGCCACATAGTTATTGTAGTTATGGGTCTCAAACTGTGTAACACCCCCATAAAGGATGGCCAGTGCCTCCGGATCATGCCAGTTTTCCGGTTCAGTCCCGATTTCCGCAAAAATTATGGGTCTCTGAGTCAATGGGCCATGATGGGTTGCCTCAAAGGTTACCTGATATTTTTCCCCCTTGTACAATTCTATCATCTTTCTTAACATAGCAGTCTGAATTTCAGGAGAAGATGGGCATATTTCACCTTCCCTGCCCCCAAGGTCAGCTCTGCTAAAATTTCCAACAGGATGAACAGTCAGTGAATTAACTTTTTTTTCAGAGGAATGCCTGCTCAGGAATACAATGATGTCATATTTTGGATCAACTATACTTTCAGTGTCTGCAAGTAAGGGTAGTCTTCCATCCACAAGATAATATCTCTCCTTCTGAGTGTCCCTGGAAAGGAAATAGTTGTATATGGTATAACTGGCATCGTCACTCTTTGTTCCTATAAATGCGATTTTTTCTTTCATAACTGTTTCTCCACCAGATTGTGATAAAGATGTTCAATATGAATTCTTAAGCTTTCCAGACCGTCAATATAGGTATCAATACATTCAGATTTCATATCCTTTGTAAGGTTTTTGTCCTCTTCAACCTCATTCATCAGTTTTCCTGATACATATAGCAAAACACTCTGTAAACTCTCAGGATCCGGATCCTTAACTTTCCTGAAGAGAGAGATTCCAAGGTCCTCCTTTTTTGGTAGAATAACAGAGGTGCCTCTCTTTTCAAGGCATGAGGAGTATTTTTCCATAGCTGAAATTATCTCATCAACTATCATTGAGATATTTGCATGATTGGTTTTTTTGCCAAGCTGGCTAAAATCCTTTCTGAGATTTGTATTTCTCTTCTTCATTTCCCTTATAATTACCTCTTCCTGATCTGGCATACTATCACATTGAACCCATATAGGGAAAGTGTTTTAAAAAGTTTTAAATTAGCTTCCTATGGATTTCGATGTGGAACAGATGGAGACAAAATGGCAAAAGGCATGGGAGAAGGAACGGGACCACATTAAGTTTGAAAATGAAGGAAAAGGAAGGATATTTTCCATAGACACTCCGCCGCCAACTGTCTCTGGTTCACTGCACATGGGCCATGCCTATTCATATCCACATCAGGACATAATTGCCAGATATAAGAGAATGAGAGGTTTCAGAGTTTTTTATCCTTTTGGTTTTGATAATAATGGTCTGGCCACAGAGAGATTCGTGGAAAAAGAACTGAAGATAAACACATACAAAATGGAATTAAATGAAGTAATAGAAGCATGCACAAGAGTATCTGGTGAGGCAATTGAAAAAATGAGGGCTTTCTTCAGCAGAGTGGGAATGAGCGCGGATCTGGATAATGCCTATAATACCTATTCCAGGGAATCCTGGAAAATTGCACAGACTATGTTCTTGGACCTGTATAATTCGGGAAGGGCCTACAGGGAATACGGAATGACTGTAAAATGCACAACCTGCAGAACAGCAATATCCCAGATTGAAATGGAAGATTCCCAGAGAGAGACCGATTTTGTATATCTGAGATTTAAGTCAGAGGACAACAGGGAGATCATAATAGCAACAACGAGACCGGAAATGCTTTCTGCATGCGTGGCAATTGCAGTAAATCCTGAGGACAAAAGGATTGGGGAGATGCAGGGTGTTAAGTTTAAGATTCCAATATATGGCGGGGAGGTACCGCTCATAAGCGACAAACGAGTCTTAATGGATAAGGGTACTGGAGCTGAAATGATATGTACCTTCGGAGATCAGAACGATTATGAGATCTGGAAAGACCATGATCTGGAATTAAAAGAAATAATAGACGACCGCGGTCACATTCGTGACGGGGGCATTCTGGAAGGAATGAAAATTGATGATGCCAGAAGGAAGATAAAGGAGGTACTGAAAGAGCAAGGCTATGAAGTAAAAAGAGAGAAAATTACACACTCAGTCAATACTCACGAAAGATGCGGAACTCCAATAGAAATAGGCGTGAGCCAGCAATGGTACCTCAAGTATCTGGATCTTAAGGATGAACTGATTGAACAGGGAAGGAAGATTAAATGGTATCCCGAATTCATGAGGGTAAGGTATGAAAACTGGATAGAGGGCCTGAAGTGGGACTGGTGCATATCAAGACAGAGGATTCTGGGAATTCCGATCCCTGTGTTCTACTGTAATTCCTGCAATTCAGTGGTTATTCCTCCAAAGGAAAGATTGCCCATTGATCCAAGGCTTGAAAATGATCTACAATGCAGTAAATGCGGTTCAAAGGATCTAACACCGGAGAGGGATGTTCTCGACACCTGGTTTACATCATCCATATCACCTACTCTTGCAATGAATCATGCAAACCTTAAGGATCACTACCCCATGTCCGCAAGATTCCAGGGTCACGATATAATTACCACCTGGGCTTTCACCACCATATACAGATCATTGATTCATTACAGCAATATACCCTGGAATGAAATCATAATCAGTGGAAATGTTTTTGATTCCAAAGGGGAGAAGATGAGTAAAAGCAAGGGAAATGTTGTATATCCAGAGGAGATAATTGCAAAATACGGGGCAGACGCCACAAGATTCTGGGCAACTTCATCATCCATTTATGAAGATATTAACCTCAGGGATCAGGAACTGGTCAGAGGTAAGAGGACTGTGGTGAAGATATACAACGCAATAAAGCTTGTATCATCCCTTCCGGAAGGCTCAAATGAGAGGAAGTATACACTTCCATTCAACCGTTGGATGAGAGCCGCAGTGGACAGAACAATTGAAAAGGTTCAGATGGCATATGACTCCTTTGAGATCTCAAAAGCAAGACTGGAAATTGACAACCTGTTCTGGCAGAACTTCTGCGACAACTACCTTGAAATGATTAAATATTACTCCCAGAACGGATCAGAAGAACAGAAAGGTGAGATAGGTGCCTGTGCCAGGGAATTCGCATCAGCCATAATGAAGATGTATGCACCTATTGCCCCATTCATAACAGAAGAGGCTTACAGTATGCTTGGAATGAAGGAATCTGTTCACTCTGCAGGATGGCCTGAAGTTGTAGGTGGCTTTGATGAAGACTATAATGAATTCGGCAGAGTTCTTGATGTGATTGAAAAAATAAGAAAGGAGAGGAGCAGATTGAAATCAACAAGGGAGACTTACAGTGGCTTCTCTGTTGAAACCTCCAAAATGCCAGATGATCTTCAAATTAACATAATAAGGAAAACCCTGAGAGAGGATAATATTGTGTTCAGGCAATCTGAAAGTGAAAGAATAGAAGTATTAAAATAAATATTAGCATGGAGATATGGTTTAGAGATGTTTCTTAGGAGTGAAAACGCACTGAAAATTGGCATCATACTTCTGGTTGTGTCAGTGGTAGTTTTCAGTGTTTCCATATTTGGTATTTACAATACAATCAACAGTTTCACTAACCAGGATTCCACAAATTCTTCGCCACTCATATTTTCAATCAACACCTCTGCAGGGGAACCCTTAAGCTATACAGTTGAGGTGAGGAGCAATACGTCCAATAATTTTACCACATACCTCAAATCTCCGAACGGGGAAAAATTTCTCGAAGCAAATTTTACAGGGTCGGGAGTGTCAAAGTCTATGGTGGCCACCCAGAGTGGAGAATGGCATCTTTACGTACTGAACAGAGGCAATAAAAGTTCAAGTATAAGTGTTCATCTTGGTACACTTCCGTACTATCTTGAAGCTGGTGCATACTTGGGTCTTACTGTACTGGTTATTGGCATTATACTGCTCATATACCACTTCGATATGGGAAGAAGGGAGAAAACCAGACAGTCTGAAAAATACAGATAAAATTTATCACAATCAGAGGAGAAATAATTTAAATTCACTTATAGATATTTTGAAAATAACTGGGATGATGAAAAATAATTTGATGTTCATTGAAATATTGATTTTGCCACATTCTGATATATTTTTCTGATTTCCCTGACCCTTTTCATAGTCTTCTCATACTTTGCCATTTCAGGGGCACTACCAATCTCTTCAAGAATATGGTCATCTTCCAGTGTTGTGAATGGCAGTGTATTCTCAACAGTTCTGGTCGTGGTTCTGGATGCTTCGAATACGGATTCCAACTTTCCCATTATCCCATTGAAACTTTTGTTGAAAAATTCCCTGTGATATATATTTGTGCCAAGACTCAGGAAATAGGATGGAAGATCCTGCTTCTTTATTCCCCCCTTCATCACGAATTCAAATCCAATTTCCAGTTCCTCTCTCCTTTTCAGAGAACCCAGGGCTGCGATAAGTTTCACTCTGTCTTCGTCATTCTTTGCCTTTTCCATTATTTCAATTATCTTTTCTGCCTTGCCATCCTCTGCTGCATAGGCCCTTCCTATCATGGCTCTCGCTTCAGGTTCTTCATCAAGGAATCTCTCAAATTTTGAGGCCAGCTCCCTTCTATAGCCTTCTCCAGCCCTGGAATATAGTGCCAGCATTCCATTATAGGCTATTTTTACGTTTGGATCTTCCGGATCTTCACTCTTCATGTTTCTGTGTTTCTGGTAGAAATCCTCAATTCTATTTCCTATTATATTTCCTCCTCTTGACAGTGTGAAAAGAAGATCAAGTTCCCTGGATATTTCCCTTATTACCAGTGGTTCCTCCCTGTCCCATAGGGATCCCATTCTCTCGTCATACTGAACAAAATCAATATGCCCGGCGGAAAACATTGCAAAGTTGTCAGAAAGGAAATTGTATGCCTCAAACTCGTTCATCATTTTTGAGTTTGCCAACACATGATTGGAAAGTTCCCCTGAAAGGAATACCCGATAGAAGCCGGCAGAGTTGCCATTGAATGATACGATATCCCTTGCATCAATCTCCTCTTCTCCCTTTTCCAGAAGAATGCTTTCATATTGGTTCTTTCGTTTAATAACCATTGGAACTGGCCATATATTTTGGAAGTCAATCTTTCCGGTTCCGTAAAACCTCCCCTGTTTCAGTCTCACCTTGTCCCCGGAAAGCTGGGCTTGAATGATTGGATAACCCTCTTTCCTTATCCATGCCTCCATTATTTTGGAAACTTCCATTCCCGATTCTTCCTCAAGGCTTTTCCATAGATCTTTTCCTTCTGCGTTGGAATACTTGAACCTGTTCAAGTATGATACGATTCCCTTCCTGAAGTTCTCCTCTCCCATGTATGTCTCTATCATCCTCAGTATGCTTGAACCTTTTCCATAGGATATTTCATCAAATATCTCTGCAATTTCTGAAGGGTCATTTACCTTTTCATCTATTGGATGTGTTAATTCGAATGAATCGTTTTTCAGAGCCCCTTCTGTTCTCAGGAATATTTGATCCCCCACAGGGTTCCATTTTCCTTTGATCTCCTGAATGACCTTATAACTCATGAACGTTGCAAAGCTTTCATTTAACCACAGATCGTTCCACCATTTCATTGTGACAAGATTGCCAAACCACTGATGCGCAAGTTCGTGGGCGATTACCTCGGCCGTGGCCTTGTATGTTGATAAGCTTGTGGATTTGTCTATATTGAGATATATTTCCCTGAAAGTTATGGCACCCCAGTTCTCCATGGCACCAGCTGCAAATTCTGGAACTGAGATTATGTGGACCTTTGGTAATACATAATCTATCTGAAAATAACCATTGAATCTCTTCAAAACTTCAGAGGTTATCTCTATGGGAAAATCTGAGTCTGTGAGATGCCCTCTTGGAGCTGTCAATATAATCTTTGTTCTTCCCGATTCCCCTTCCTTTGTTGAGAAGTTGCCTATTCCCAGATATATGAGATATGTTGACATTCTTGGAGTCTCCACGAATTTAACAATTTTCTTTCCATCGGGCCTCACTTTTTCAGATTCAACAGGCATGTTTGAAATAGCTTCAAGTTCAGAATTTATTATTAGTGTTATATTGAAAATTGCCTTGGAAGAGGGGTTATCCGCACATGGAAAAACTCTTCTGGCACCAGTACTTTCGAACTGGGTTGTAAGAATTGAACCTTCCTTATACTTTGCCTCATAGAGTCCTGAAAGTTTTTCATTAACCTTTCCCTTGTATTTCAAAGTGACTGTTCTTCTTCCCGTACCTGTTTGAATTTCAAGAATCTTCCCATCATTTAGTACCTTGAATTCAGAAGATTTTCCGTCTATTTCCAAACTATTCACTTCTATTTCATCCATATCCAGATACAGTTTTTCTGCTCTGTTTTCAAGATTAATCCTGACCTCTCCTTTGATTGTCTTTTCCCTTTCGTCTATCTCCATTTCCAGATCATAACTTTGAAAATCAGCCTTATTCTCCATCATGCTTATCTCAATAATCACATAATACTAAATTTATTTGGTTTTACCCTTATCTTATTTAAGGGAGACCTATAAGAGACCATAATCTCTCTCTATCTGTTCCACTTCCTCCTCGCTTTCAGCCCCAGAATATTCTTCAAGAAGATTTCCGTTGAGTTCAAAAAATGTATGGCCCCAGTGAAACTTCCCCATTACATATCTGGATAAATCCCTGTATCCTGTAATGAAAAGAGCTGCACACAGGGCTTCTGCTGATGATAATTTCTCCTTCTTTCCATAGTTTACGGGATTGGAAGCAATAAGTATTGGAAGCTTTCTCTCCACATTGCCATGAATCTTATAGAGGAGATCTCCCTTCTTCCAGGAGCCTTCTATAATAAGAATTCCCCTTTCAACAACAGTATTATCCCTGTGGAGTATAACATTTTTCGCATCAGCTCTGAGAATCATATATCTGTTCATATTTCTTGTGGAAACTTCAACAGAAATTCCCAAATCTCGCAGCTTTCGCATTGTGGATTTTTTAGGATCGTCCTGTTTTAGATCTATGTAGGCAATTCTGGGAATCTGAGGCATTTCAAATCATTATCTCCACAGTAAATTTAAAGTTTGGATAATTCAGTCATAAAATTCCAGAACTTTTGGATCAGATGGGTCACCGCCTATGAATGCACCTGAATGCTCTGTGTCGTGGGAGAAGATTACAAGCAATTTCTCATCAATGGCCTTTCTGAGAAGATCCTTCTTAATCTGCAATGTGCTGAGGGGCATGGAATCGATGGCAGTGATCCTTGACGGCTTCAGGTGAAAGGATGATGGTATAATATCTCCCGCGTAAAGTATTCTGGTGGAGTGGTTTCTGTATATTATGGCCTGATGCCCGGTCGTGTGCCCGGATGTTCTTATGATACTGAAATTTCCAATATCCCTGTTGCCAAAGAGTGGTATTATGTTTGCAGAATTGTAGAATGTGTCCCATGGAAGGTAACTGCCCCTGGATAACTCGTTAGGATATTTCATATTGCCAATTTCTGTGTTTGCCACATAGATTGGTGCATCCTTAAAATCCCTGAATGTATGCCCCATGTGATCAAAATGGAGATGAGACTGGAATATCCCGTGAATTTTTTCTATGCCCCTCGATCTTAATTCAAGCATAAGGTCTTGATCCTTTCTGCATTGAAACCATTTCACAGTATTTTCATCAGGTTCGCTTCCCAGACCACCATCTATGAGGTATACTCTCCCCTCTTCTTCTATTACAGGAATGTTGGTCCTCAGTTCAACCCTGTACTGTTCGTTCAGTGAAAAATGCCTTGACCATACATTCCTTGGAGTTATTCCAAAATAGGCACCAGGATCAAGGGTAAAGTGCCCATCCTTGGCCACAAAAAAATTCTCTTCCTGAGTCATATAATGGTATAGAATGGGGATACAATTATTATTTTTGTGATTTTTTATAGTTTCTGCCCTTAAGTTTCTTCTCAAACACAAATATGTATTCATGTTTAAAGACGAAGAAATTACCAACAAGGGCCCTGTACCTCCACAGTTCTTCCTGGTTGTTTTTTCCCTTTGTTTTTTCAAAGTTTTTCACAATTATTGATTTCAGACTGAAACCACAATCAAGCATTTCCTTCATTGAATAAAAACCAAGGGGTATGATCTGCCCATTATCATACTTGTCCCCGATGACAAGTATGGCCATCCTTCCCTTCTGCAACACCCTGAAGACCTTTTCTCCTACGATTCTTATTTTTGAAAGAAAATCTTCCAGTGCAGGTGCATTGGAAAGATCACCTTCCTCTTCGGAAAATCTTATTATATCCCAATAGGGAGGATGAATGAATGCGATCTGGAACTCCTTAATACCAATTTTTTCCATAAGCTCTTCATAGTCTATTTTTGTTGAATCTCCCTGAATTATTTCAGTAATCACTCCAGCAGGATTTTCCTGTTTTTTTATATTATTTTCTGCCATTTCCACTGCTCTTTTTGATAACTCTATGCCCACACCATTCCTCCCCTTTCTTCTGCACTCTATAAGTGTGGTTCCGCCGCCAAGAAAGGTATCCAGAACCCACTCTCCTTTCCTGGTATATCTTTCAATCATCTGTGCGGGTATCTGAGGAATGAAATTACCCCAGTATTCAGCGTTGTGAGACCCCGATCTCTCCCTCTTTTCCATTATCCAGAGGCTGTCTGTGATTATGTGATCATATTCACGCCATCTGTTAAGGTCTATATCGTTAATTTTTCCCTTTCTTACCTCCGTGAGAGATTTGATGGCCCTTGATGCATAGTGGGAAGCCCTTTCCTGGGATTGAGATTCAACTATTTTCCTCAAATCAGATATGATATAATAGTGATCAGAAGACTCACTTTCCCCTTCCATTTCTCTTAAAATTGAATTTGCCATCTCTCTTGAATTTTCTATATTGCCGGATTCTCTGATGGAAATCAGATGGTCTATTATATTATTTTTATCCATTTAATTGGAGTAAATAAAAAAAATATATTAAGGTGGTTGTCCCATTATTCTCAGAATACGGGAATCTTTTCGTCCACAAACATCTGGGTAAGATCAAATATGTGCTCCAGGTGGTTGTCTGCTATTGCCCTTATGTTTTTCTTATGCTTCGATTCATCCACATTATCTGCATATATTACCTGTATGTCTGCAACGTGCGGATTGTCTATGCTTCTTCCGATCTGTGAAACTATTCTTACATAGACCTCGAGAACGTCATTTCCCTCTTCCTTCACGATGTTATCTGCTATCCTGTTTGAAAGAACATTGTAAAGCTTACCAACATGTGTAACAGGGTTCTTTCCGGCTGCTGCCTCCATACTCATAGGCTTATAGGGCGTTATTATTCCGTTAACTCTGTTTCCCCTTCCCACTGATCCGTCGTCTCCGTTTTCCATTGAGAGACCTGTCACGGTGAGATAGTGGCTTGTTATTTTATCTCCATCCTTATCTGCTGTGTTTATGAATATCTTCACGTTCTCATCTGTGACCTTTTTGGCATGATCTTCAAGCAGGTTTTGAAGTTCTTCCTTAACAGAGAAATATTCAGAACTGTCCTTTACGTATTTATCTACATATGCCGCTGCCACTGTAAGGTTTATGACCTTGTCCTGTCTGTATCCCATCACCTTAATATCGTACCCAATTGCAGGCAGTTTGGATTTAAGTTCTCCATTTATATATTTTTCAGTTTCCTTTACCAACCTTTCTGTGTCAGTGAACGGTGCAAAGCCAACACCAAAGGATGTATCATTTGCCCTGTGCTTTGAAGTATCATAAACATCCCTGAGATCCACAGAACCATGACCAATCCTTGAGTCTATCATTACGTCCCCTTCAAGATCGAGATGCTTGAACTGCCTCTCAAGATATCTTTTTGCCGCCTTTACTGCTACCGATTTTACTGGCAGCCTCTCATTATTAACAGTGGTGGTCGCCCTTCCACTTAGTAATATGTAAACTGGATCTAGAACGCTTCCTCCTCCAAATTTTGGTGAGGACTGCCCTCCCACAACCTCTACCTGATCCGTGTTGTGGTGGAGTATCTTTCCAAATTCCTTAATGTAATATTTGCTCAGTTCTCTGCTTACAGCCTCTGCAATTCCGTCCGAGACGCTGTCTGGATGTCCAATTCCCTTTCTCTCTACAAGTTCCACTTCTCTTTTGTATGTCGGCACCTGCTTGATTGATTCAATTGCTATGTTTCTTTCCATTTATAATTCCTCTTTTGGAGGCAAGAATTCTTTTTTATAAAATGTTTTGTTAATTTAAAGAATAAATTACTTTACAAAATGAATAATTACTTCCAGTAATAATAAATATATTATGAAAAGAATCATTGCTGATACATGAATATATTAGTCAGCGTTACCAATAAGGAAGGTATTGTGGAATTTTTTAGAAATTCCGGAAAGAACAATGTGATATACGCATCCTCGGGAACCTGTAATTTTTTAAAAAGTAAGGGAATAGAAGCCATCGATATATCTTCTCTAACAGGATTTACAAATCTCCTTGATGGAAGGGTTAAGACGCTTCATCCTGCAATCTTTTCTGGAATTCTGGCAAGAGATTCTCAGAAAGACGTTGATGAGGTAAAGAGTTTAAATTACCCTCTTTTCGATCTTGTAATATGCAATCTGTACGATTTTGCCGGTAACAGGGACAAGAACATGGATGTAATGGTTGAAAATATTGACATCGGTGGAGTCTCCCTAATAAGAGCGGCGGCAAAAAACTGGGAAAGGGTTGCCATATTAACAGACATAAAGGACTATTCAGAAGTTGCATCACAAATAGCTTCCAAAGGATCAGTATCCTATGAAACAAGGAAATATCTTGCAATCAAGGCTTTTAAACTTACAGCCTCCTATGACAGCATGATATGGGAAACCCTTTCAGGGGAATCTTCAGAACAGGTTTCAGATGATATGATCGTACTTAAGAACAGGAAAAGACTCAGATATGGCGAAAACCCAGATCAAACTGGGTATATCTATGAAATTCCGGAATTTGGAAGACTGGAAATATTCCACGGGAAAGAGATGTCCTACAATAATTACATGGATGCTTCATCTGCAATAGAAACAGCACTTGAATTTGAAGAGCCTTTTGCCGTTGTTATAAAACACAATACACCCTGCGGGGCGGCAATTGGAAAGGATCATGGGGAGGCACTTGAGAAGGCAATAGATGCTGACAGGGAGAGTGCCTACGGCTCCGTAATATGCATAAACGGAACAATTGATGAAAATGTTGCTTCAAAAGTCAAGGATCTTTTCGTTGAAGTCCTGATAGGAAGAGAATTTACTGAAGAGGCAAAGAACATACTTGGTAAGAAGAAAAACCTGAGGATGGCAGTTTTTTCCGGAAAGGGTCCTGAGAACAAAATAAGAACCATTTTTAATGGTTATCTTGAACAGAATGTAATACCTGCAGCCCCTGAGAAACTGGAAAGGGTGTATGAAAAGGAAAAATTCAGTGAAAGAGACCTCGTCTTTGCGTGGAAGATTGTGGCTCACTGCAGAAGTAATGCCATAGTCCTTGCCAAAGACGGTGTGACAACTGGAATAGGAGCGGGACAGACGTCAAGGGTTCAGGCAGCAAAGATCGCCGTAGAGAGGGCGGGTGCAAAATCAAAGGGTTCAATAATGGCCTCTGATGCATATCTTCCTTTCAGCGATAATGTGGATGTCGCAGCTCATGCAGGCATAGGAGCAATAATTCAGCCAGGCGGATCAATAAGGGATCAGGATGTCATAGAGGCCTGCAGGAAAAATGAAATTTCGCTCTACTTCACAGGAAAGAGAGTCTTTCTACATTAATTTTTTAAACTTTGAGAATCGGTTTTGAAATCAATTGATTCCTGAGACTTGAAATGTTTCATAAATGTTATATATGTTAGTATAATACTAATGATATATGGATTTACCTAACACTCAAAGAAAACTTGAAGAGGAATATACTAACCGACTCAAACGAGGGCAGGTAGGGGTTTGGGGGGCTATTGCCGAGGAGATCTCTGCAATGGCACCTGCCTGCGACTCGGTTGCCTTTGTAGTCTCCTCTGCAGCCTTTGCATTGATTCTGACTCCACTTGCGTTTATACTTGCAACAATGACAATGTTTCTCGAGGTTAACACTCTCTACCATCTCTCAAAGAGGCATGCAAGCGCTGGTGGATATTATGGATATATAGCGAATGCTTATGGACCGGTGCCTGCGGTAACTGCGGGTTTAATGTACCCGATGTATCAGATTGTAAGCACGGCGGCCATTCCTGTCTTTGTTGCAGGAGTTTTTCTCCCTGGAGTTGTCAAATACTTTTCTGGCACTCTTCTTCCCAGCTGGATCTGGATTCCTTTCATACTTGCTTTCATAATAGTGCCCATCTCCATAGCAGTGATTGGGATAAGGCCCCAGATGAAATATATAAAATACGCTTCCTTTTTCGAGCTCATATTCCTTGCAGCCATATCTGCAATAGAGATCATCAGAGCACCGGATAATACATTAAACGTTTTCAATCCATTCGCATGGCCTCAATACAATTCACTCTTTGCACCCAACGGTGGTGTTTTTGCCGGTCTTGGTCTTGGAATGGTGTTTGGATTGACCAGCTTTATTGGCTATGGGGGTTCAGCGCCCCTTGGGGAGGAGGTGAATAATCCCAACGACATAACCAGGTCGCTCACAATCGGCCTTCTTTTGGTTGGTCTTGTCCTTACTGAGGTTGCATATGCTCAGATTGTTGGATGGGGGACAAGCGTTCCCCTGATGAATGCTTTTCTGAATCAGTCCATTCCAGGGGTCATCATTGCAGTGACGTATACAGGTGTTCTTGGAGGGGTTCTTTTCACCCTTGTCGCCTTCAACTCTGCCTTTTCAGACTCAGTTGCAATGCAGGCAAACGCAGGAAGGGTCTATTTTGCAATGGGTAGAGACGGCATAATTCCCTCCTTCTTTGCAAAAATTCATAAAAAATATACCACTCCTGCAAACGCACTCTGGTTTGTTGCTCTCATGGCCTCTTTTATGGCCCTCGTTTCCACATTTCTCATCACAATTGGACTTGGAGTTCCCATAACTGCTTTGCTTTTCGACAGGGCCACGAATCCTGATGTTGTGACTGCCCTTGAGGCTTCTTTTGACTTTCTTACCACTATGGCTCTTGCAGGCCTCATAATTACCCATGTTCTTCTGAATACAGGAGTTATAACACTCTTCAGACGTTTAAGGGAAAGACATACAGGAATACTGGATAAAATAAAGCATGATATAGGACATTATATATTTCCAAGTGTTGCAACAGTCATATTCATTTTCGTTCTTTACGAGAGCGTAGCAGGGTTTGTGTATCCAATAGCTGAGGCAATAATCGTGGTTGCTGCATACACCATATTCAGTCTTGCATATGCACTGAGAATGAAAAAAATAAGACCAGATTTAATGGCAAAGGCAGGAAAATCTGTAAATCTTGTTGATGAGGAACATTTCCATGCAGAAAAGTACCATTCATAGGGATCAACCACCTCTGCTTGAAATTAATGACCTGAGCTGCGGATACTTAACCAGGGATAAATACATAGAGGTTGTGAATGGAATAAACTTTCGCCTGAACAGAGGAGAAATAAATGGGATAATTGGAGAAATAGGTTCTGGTAAAACAACTCTGATTCGTGCTATAGAAGGGAAAATATTCAGGAGTCACGGCGATATTTTATTTAATGGTGAAAGTATTTTTTCTAAGAATAATTTTTTCAGGTTTAGAAAAGGGAGGGTTGTTGTCAGGCAGGATTCTATGAATGCTTTAAGACCAAGATATTCCGTGGAATTTCAAATCAGAAAGCTTTTCAAAGGCGGGAAATACAGAATTGAAGATGTTAAAAGAGCCTTTGATTATCTGAACCTCAGTATGGATGTTCTGAAAATGCTTCCGGTTCAGTTAAGTGATGGTACGAGACACAGGGTTCTCATAGCAATGGCTACCCTAGTCAGGCCCGAAATACTCATAGTTGATGAGCCCACAGCAGGACTTGATACCATGGCCATAAAGGGCATGCTTCAACTTTTCAGGGAGATAAGTGATACCACATCCATTATTATGATAAGTAGCGACATAATACCAGTTTTTCAATTGTGCGATAGAATCTACGTTATGAATAGAGGATATGTGATTGAGGATGGAAAATGGAGTGATCTGCTTGAAAGGCCTCATCATCCCTATGTAAAGGATCTGATTGATTCAGTTCCATCCTTGAAGAACAGAAATAAGTATAATGAAGAAAATTACAATGGTGTTGTGAATGGGTGTGTATACTCCGACAGATGCAGATATGTAAGTGAGAAGTGCAGAGTAAATATACCATATTTATTTGATGGAGACCATGGATACAGATGCATAAGATATCCGGAGTGGCAAAGTGATTGAACTTAAGGATGTTACAAAATTTTACACAATCAAAAAGGGTTTTGGAAAAGAAGAGAGGATCTATGCAGTAAATAACATCAGTGAAAAATTTAACGATGGTAAAATATACGCCGTCTTTGGAAACTCAGGTTCTGGAAAAACAACCCTGGCCTCCATAATATCAGGCTACATTGCACAGGATAGTGGTCATGTATATTACGACGGGGAGCCTCTGAAAGGCCATAAGACAGTAAGGATTGTATTTCAGGATCCCTATGCATCACTTAACAGCGCGAAGGATGTGAAATGGCATATTGAGACAACTGCCCAGATCAATGGACTTGTGGAGGATAAAATCTGGGAAACCTATGAATATCTTGGATTTCCAAGGAAGAAATATGAGAACAGGCTTGTATGGACACTATCGGGTGGTGAACTTCAGGTGCTTTCCTTTATCATTGCCTTTGCCCAGCACCCCCAGTCCATTGTATTGGATGAACCTTTTTCATATCTGGATACCATGACCATGAATAGGGTCATGAAGCTTATAAGAAGTACAAGAGAGCAGATTCTATATATCTATATGGATAACGACATGAACAGGTGTGTATATTTATCAGATTATCTGATCATAATGCACAATGGGGAAGTGGTTGAGCAGGGAGAAACTGATAAAATCATAACAAATCCTGAGAACAATTTCACAAAGTTAATCCTGAATAATATTCCTGAAATAAATAAAAGAATTTGAGGTGATCTTTTGTAAAATCATAAATGGGACTAAAAGTGTGCAAGCAGGAGTGCTAAACCGAAACCAATCAGAACTCCAGTATTTAAAAAAGGCAATCCAGGAGCTGGTCTTTTGATAAAACTAAACAGGATGAACATGGCAACTATTCCTCCAACAAGTGGTAAGAGATAGAAAGGATAAAACAGTGAACCACCATAGAGGAATGAAGATATTACCATCACGTTTGGTATTGCAATATCCCCAAATCCTATGAGAATGGCGCCTCGTTCCTCACTTGGTGTATCTATATCAATATCTTTTGTCTGAAACCCTCTGGAATCTGGTACTACAAAAAAGAGGGGCATCTCTGATCCCGTTGATGCCCTTGCAATATCCAGCATGTGTTTTGTCTTGTAAACAGCTATATAATCATAGACAGCGAATACGAGCATGAGGGCAACTGCAGAGTACACACCAAGATCCACACCCCAAATGGCAGCCAAACCTGCTGATGTCAGGATACCCACTATGTTTACCACGATCCAGTTCTGCCTGAAAATGAGAAAGTAAAGGACAACAATGGGTGTCCCATATGTGAGTACATAATATTCATCGTATGTTATTGGAAGGAGAGCGTAAAGAAGTGATCCAACTACGAATATTACAAACGCGATGGATATGGCAAACACATACTTCAAAATACCAAGTTTTTTCTTTCTGGCCACGTATATTATGATCACAGACATCACTATTACTGCAATAATGAAATAAACGACGTAACCTACGCCTGCCCCGGGGTTACCTGTCGGATTTGTTGGTGTTATTTCTTCAAGCTCCAGTGCCATTACCACTGCAATTAAGGATGAGATTATGAAAAGTATGGCAGTACCTGTCTCAGACACTAGTTTTTTTTGCAACCTTCTTCCCTCCTGTTCCTTTTCTGGTTGTTGTCTTTTTCTTCACTACCCTTTTCTTTGTTTGTTCTGCCTTTCCTTCATTATCCTCTTTCTTCTTATTTTTTTCATTGAATTCGCAATTTATCTTTGGACAGAACTCCTTTGAATATTTTCCATTTTCCACAATAAGTATGGGTGCTCCGCAGAATTGGCATGTTTTACCACTCTGCCTTATCTCTCCCTTCTGTGGGAGTGGATATGTTTGCTTGCATTTTGGAAAGTTTGAACATCCAAGAAATCTCTTTCCGTATCTCGATTGCCTTATTATTAGATCTCCTCCGTCTGCAGGGCATTTTCCTGCAGATCTTTTATTCGAATTGTACTCGCATTGGGGATTTATGCAAATTATTTCTGGGGATTGCCCTCTCCTGATTACAGTAACGAGGGGGAGACCACATACAGGACATTTGGATTCTGACTCTTTTATTAGACCCCTTAACTTATGATAGTAGTCAATCTTACATCCCTCAGTTTCACACCTGAATCTTATACTGTCCCTTATTTTGACAGCCTGAATTGGGGTTCCGTGTTCAGGGCACACGGCAATCTGTGTACCTGTTTCAAGTGCATTTCTTATTATTTTTGATATTTCATCCTTGTTCTTTTCCAGATCCATGAGAACGTTCCTTAACATGTTTCTGGATATTTCAACTACCTGATCCCTGGTTTTTTCTCCAGCAGCGATGTTGTCCATGAATGTTTCCAGCTCAGCTGTCATTTGAGATTCTGCGATCTTTGAATCGACGCTCATAACCCCTTCAATAAGGGCCTTTCCAAGTGCAGTCGGTTTTACAGGGTTTCCCTCAATGAAACCTCTACTCTGAAGTTTTTCTATTATGTCATGTCTTGTACTCTTGGTCCCAAGATTTAACCGTTCCATCTCCTTTATCAGAGAAGCCATATCGTATCTGGCTGGAGGTTTTGTTTCGCCCTCTTCTATTCTCCAATCCTTTGCCTCCACGTCCTCTCCCACAACAAGATCCGGATGAAATACGTCGTTGGCCTTTCTGTAAGTATATATTTCTAGCCATCCTGGATCTGTAACTATTGAGCCATGAGTTTTAAAATTTTCACCATTTATTTCTATAACTGATTCCCTTACATCTCTTTTCCCTTCTCTATATAGAGTTGCAAGAAAACGCCTTGCTATGAGCTCATAAATCTTCCATTCATCATTTCTCAGATCTTTCTTTAACACAAGCTCAGTAGGATATATGGGAGGGTGATCTGTTGCCTCCATTTTTCCCCTGGACGGATATATATTTTCCTGAGAAAGTACCATTTCCGATTCCCTGGCTAGTTCCCCTTTCTTCAGCTTTTCCACCACAGCCTTCAGATTAATACTCTTCTGATATACCGTGTTGTCCGTCCTTGGATAGCTTATATATCCTCTCACATAGAGTGATTCTGCAATCTTCATAGCCCTTCCAGGCATTATTCCTATCCTTGAGGCTTCTCTCATAAATTCCGTTGTATTAAAGGGAGATGGTTTGTATATTCTCTCCTCCTTCTTCTCAAAGTACAGGACTCTACCATTATGCCCTTTTATTTTCTCAAAGATTTTCTCTATTTTTTCCCTGTCGAATATTCTTCCCTCTTCGTTCGTTCCTGTAAAAATATGATCTTTGAAAAAATCAACCTTAATTTCCCAGTATTTTTCTGGAATGAATTTTTCTATCTCCTCTTCTCTTTTTACAATAATTGCAAGCGTTGGTGTCTGAACTCTTCCTATTGATAGAAAATTTTTACCCAGACGTTTTGTTATAAGTGAAAAAAACCTTGTGAGAACGGCTCCCCAGTAAAGGTCGATCTCCTCCCTTGCACCGGCCGAATTGGCCAGTCTGTAATCAACATCTATGAAATTACTGAAAGCTTCCCTGATTTCCCTTCCAGTCAGAGCACTGAATTTTGCACGGTATATTCTTCCGTTGAATTTTGCCTTATTCTTTATAATATCCAGAGCTTCTGTTCCTATGAGTTCTCCTTCCCTATCATAATCCGTTGCTACAATGACACTGTCCACTCTTGAGGCGATCTCTGTTAGACTTTCGTGGGCGGTCTTGTTTTTTACGTTGTGAATGAGGCTTGAATCTATTAAATCCTGCAGAGTTTCCATCTTCCAATCCTTTAAATTTTTGGGAAAATCAAGTTCTACAATGTGGCCACTCAGAGGGACGAGGAAGAATCCGTTTTGCTCATCATCATATTCGATGAAGTTGAGTCCTTTTGATCGTTTTTGTTTGGACTTTCCGTCAGATAAAAAGTATGCTATCCTTCTTCCAGCATCTGCCTTTTCTGATATTATCAATGTGCGTGACAAACGTATCCTTATTCATTTTTGTGTTATATAACTATTCCTGTTCTCCTTTCTTATTTTCATTATACATCAATTCCACACAGGAATATTTCAATATAAGATCAACAATTTACCCTTTTTCCAATAAATAACCAAACTTTTTAAAGGTTGATAATAATATGTGACCTATGTCAGGAAAAATAAAGAGTATTGATATATACAATGTAAGTGAAAAAACATCGGAAAAATCATCTCCATGGAGTTCGACGATGCTTATAGTTAAGATTACCACAGACGACGGAATGGTAGGGTATGGAGAGGCCCCAACAACCCTGATGACTCTTCCAGTGTTAGAGAGCATAAAGGAGGTTATGAGAGTCTTTGTTGGAAAAAATGTAAGGGATATAACTGCAAATGTGCTTGAATTTTACAAGCATTCATTCTATCTTTCGAGGTCTATGGAGGCCACTTCAGCTCTGAGTGCTGTGGAAATAGCCTCATGGGATATTGTAGGAAAATATGCAGGAGAGCCAATATACAATCTTCTTGGTGGCAAAGTGAGGAACAGTATCAGGGCATACAGTAATGGCTGGTATTCCGATTGTGTAACCCCTGATGATTTTATAAATAAGGCAAAGGACATTCATAAAAAGGGTTTTACAGCTGTTAAATTTGACCCGTTTGGAAACAACTATGACAAGATAGATAGAAAGGGTATTGACAATGCGGAGGCAATAGTAAGAGGCTTAAGGGATGAGTTTGACTTTGATCTGGACCTTCTGATCGAATTTCATGGAAGATACTCCTTTGAAGCTGCAAGACGAATCGTCCAAAGGCTGGATCCCTATGAATGCCTGTTTTTCGAGGAACCACTCCACCCGGAGCTTGAAATGAGACTCCCGGAACTGAGAAGCCTTGTACAGACCCCCATTGCCTTGGGCGAACGAATACTTAATGCAAGAGATTTTATGAGACATATCGTGGAGGGAAAAGTGGATATTATTCAGGCTGATCTTACCAATACAAGAGGAATTATGGAATCATTCAAAGTCGCAGCAATTGCAGATTCATGGGGTGTTGCAATGGCATACCATAACGCCTTTGGACCAGTTCAAACCACTGCAACCCTTAACCTTGATTCTACAATCAATAACTTCCTGATACAGGAAAGTTTTGAGGCGTCCTGGCCTGACTGGAAGAGAAAATTAGTTAAGGGATATGAAATTGAGGGTGGTTATTTCAAACTTTCAGGCAAACCTGGACTTGGGATTGAGATGGATGAGAAATCCTTAAATGATCACAGAGTGGAAGGAATGGAGCCATTTGATCCTGAGTCTCCGCCGTGGGTTGTTTCTGGAACATATGTAGGTGAAGGAACCGATGGAAAAGAGTGATGTTGATATCAGGATTGAAGAACTCAAGAAATTGAAGGACGAATTGGATAAGGCCATAAAGGATGCAGAAACAAGAAAAAAAGAGGTTGAAGTATATTTAAAAGGCCTTTCAGAAATTGCCAAGGCCGCTTCAGAAAAAGAGAAGGGAATTGCGGCAGCAAAGGCACTATCAGAGGCAGCGAACGTATCAGGTCCAGGAGACATTAAAAAAATAGACATTTCCAAGAAAATAATGACTGGAGTGACAAAGGTTGACGATCTTTTGCTCGGTGGTGTCCCCATAACATCAAACGTTGTCCTTTTTGGAGCACCATTTTCTGCAAAGGAGACTCTGGCCTATAATTTTGTGGCAAGGTCTTTCAAAGAAAATATACCAATTGTAATAGTGTCTGCGGATAGAGATTTAAGGCAGATTAAGGCTGAAATTGCCAGAACAATGGGAAGTGATCTGGCGACAGTTGATTCATACGAAGACAGTGGAATATTAAGATTCATAGATATATATTCCAGATCGATCCAGATACAGTCACCATCAAAAAGCGCAATCGTAATTGACAGCATCACAAACCTATCAGCGCTCTTAAAATCCATGGAAACACTGGAGGCAGAAATTCTTAAAACCTATCCATATTATAGACTTCTTTTCATATCTTTGACAGCCTTCATACCTCAGTTTGAAGAAAAAATATTTATGAGATTCACCCAGCAGTTTACCCAGAAAAGGAGATCAAATCCTAGCGTGAGTATGTATCTTCTGGAAGAGGGTCTTTTTGATCAGAAAATATACGAAACAATCAGCTACATAATGGATGGTACAATTGAATTCAAGATTTCCAATTCAAAACAATATCTGAGGGTGTCTGGTTTAAGCAATGTCAGAACAAGGGAATGGATCGAAGTTTACCCAAGAAATAATACCTTTGATCTCGGTTCCTTCTCCCTTGAGAGAGTAAGGTAAAACCACTCAGACTGCCTGTCAATCATCATTTAATCAGTCAAGGCTGAATTCATCACTGTGGCTTATTTTCAGTAATTAAAAGGCCAAAATAACCTTTTCTGATTCTTTTGTTTTCCATGTTATTAGTTCCAAAAGAAGTTAAAATACATCTTATACATTGAAGACCATGGAAGATCATAGAAACGATGCAATGGAAATCAGGAACCTTGCAAAGAAAAACAATGAAATGTTCAGGGAAAGCATTCCCCTTATAGCTTCGGAAAATGTAATGAGCCCTCTGGCTATGGAAATGCTTCTTACAGATTTTGGCCACAGATATGCAGAAGGGCTTCCCCATCACAGATACTACCAGGGAAATTACTATGTAGATCTAATGGAGGATAAGGTAAATGAACTTGGCAAAAAACTGTTCAACGTTCCTCAGATTGATCCAAGACCGGTATCCGGAACAAACGCAAATATGGCAGTAATTTTTGCTCTTTCAAAACCGGGAGATACAGTAACTGCACCGGATCTTTCAGGTGGAGGTCATATAAGTGCTGCAAAATTTGGTGCTCTGGGATTTAGAGGACTCAACATTGTAAATTATCCTTTCAATGAAGATACTATGTCCATTGATCCTGACGGGGCTGCAAAGGTAATAAAGGAAACAAAGCCAAAACTGGCACTGTTCGGACAGTCTGTTTTTCTGTTTCCAATCCCACTTAAAGATATGGCCGATGCGTTCCAGGAGGTTGGATGTAAGGTATGGTATGACGCTGCACACGTAATAGGACTGATAGCAGGAAAGCAGTTTCAGGATCCGTTACATGAAGGGGCAGATGTAATGAGTGGCTCCACACACAAAACCTTACCTGGACCACAACATGGAATAATTGCAGGAAACACTGATGATGAGACATGGAAGAAGGTACAAAGAGGTGTGTTTCCAGGTGTTTTAAGCAACCATCACCTGAATACCATGGCAGCCCTTGGAGTTACAATGGCTGAAATGCTTGATTTTGGAGAAGAGTATGCAAAAAGAACAATTGAAAATGCACAACAGCTTGGTCAGGAACTCTACTCTCTTGGTGTGGATGTTTTTGGAGAAAATCTTGGATTCACAAAGTCCCATACAATAGTTGCCGATGTTAGAAAATTTGGTGGAGGCAAGAAGGTAGCGGAAAGACTGGAAAGATGTGGAATTATATTGAATAAGAATCTCATACCAGTTGATCATAATAAGAATTCAATGGACCCGAGTGGAATAAGAATAGGAACACAGGAAATTACAAGGATAGGTTTCAGGAAGGATGATATTAAAATTGTGGCAGAACTTATCCATAAGGCCATATCCACTGAAATTTCTGATCAGGAAATTAAGAAGGAAGTGAAGGAATTTAAGAAGAATTTCAATGAAATTAAATACTGCTATGGAAAAATGGTCCCATACGATTATATAGATATTTTCAAATAATATTATAAATAATTAATAAATTTGAAAATATGATTCATCTGACTTTCATGTGAGTTAACAAAGAGACAATAATGAAAATATACCATATAATGAGGTGTTTCCAATAAGAAGCATCAAATCTATGAAAGAACATTACTTATCTGAATTCAAACTCGTTTATTTGGTATTATGCAGATTTATCATGTCAAAAATATATATTTTGTAAACATAAATGATAATTTTAAAGAAAATATAAGTTTAGGAAACAGTTTTTAACTCAAATATAATAGTTGCCTGTGAAAATAGGCATAGTTGGATTTCAAGGGGACGTAGAGGAACATGCGGAAATGATTGAAAAAATTTCAAAAAAAACAGGTCAAAAAATAGAGTTAATTAGAATTAAAAAGAAGGAAGATTTGAAAGGAATTAATGGAATTATAATACCAGGGGGAGAGAGCACAACCATATTCAAACTAATCCAGGAATATAACATATATGAGGAAATAAAGAGAATGGTTATTGAAGATAAGGTTCCATTCATGGGAACGTGCGCTGGACTTATAATAGCATCAAAAAACACAAACGACCCAAGAGTTACGGGAATGGGACTGCTGGATGTTGAAATAGAAAGAAACGGATATGGAAGGCAATCAGATTCATTCATAAAGGAAATAGATGTTAAAGGTATAGGATTGTTCAATGCTGTTTTTATAAGAGCACCAATTATAAGAAGCTATGGTGATGTGGAAGTTCTCGGATATGTTAATGAAAAAGCGGTTATTATTAGAAAGGATAATGTTTTAGGCTTAACATTCCATCCAGAACTTACAGATGATACAAGGATACATGAATTTTTTACAAACATGATAGGGAGAGGGGGGTACATTTCCAGTGGAGCATATGGGATGGGGGTAACGGTATGAGAACTCCCTTATACGATGAACATGTTAAACTAAATGGAAAAATAGTTGATTTTCACGGATGGGACATGCCCCTCTATTATGATTCTATTATAAAGGAGCATAACTTCGTGAGAAATGGGTGTGGAATCTTTGATGTTTCTCATATGGGAGACATATTCATTGAAGGTGAAGGTGCGTTAAAAACATTACAGTATTTGCTCCCAACAGATGTTGAAAAAATAAATAATAATGACTGTGTTTATACTGCATTTCTAAATGAAGAAGGGAATATGATAGATGACACAATAATATACAAATTTAACAATCAAAAATTTCTCTGTGTTCCAAACGCGGCCACTAAGGACATAATTCTTGAACACATATTAAAAAACAATGCGGGAAACGCAAAAATAATAGACCGATCCAGTGAATTGGGTTGCATTGCAGTTCAGGGTCCATTATCTGGTGAGATTATGGAAGAAAATGGATTTTCATTTCCCGATTTTTTCAAATTTTATGAAAAAGATTCCTTTATTATTTCAGGTACAGGATATACTGGTGAAAAAGGGTGTGAAATCATAGCACCTAACAGTGATATTATCAAGATCTGGAGAAATTTAGTAAATTCTCTTAAAAGAAGAAATTTTGGTCCTTGTGGTTTGGGATCCAGGGATACTTTGAGGATGGAAAAAGGAATGCTTCTTTCCGGACAGGATTTTAATTCTGACAGAACACCTTATGAAGCATCTATTTCATTCATTGTAAATTCTGAAAAGGAGTATATAGGAAAGGAGCAATTAATGGAAAAAACGAAACCAGAATTCGTTTTTAGAGGCTTTATTTCCAATGATGAAAAGACAATTCCCAGACATTTATGCAACATAACAAAGGATGAAAAGATTATAGGTACAGTAACAAGCGGTTCAATTTCTCCAACACTAAAAAAAGGAATAGCTCTTGGGTATATTGAAAAGAAATATTCCAAACCTGATAATAATGTTCAGATAATTATTAGAAACTCTCCACATGATTTTAAAGTTTCAAAGGCACGTATGGTTCCATAAGTTCCATCGGAAACATACCCCCCTCCCTCTTTAGTAGAGCTGATTCAAAATGTCTTTTTTCTTCTTTTGTAATACTTCAATCTCTTCCCTGTTTATTCCCTGTATGTCTCTGTTCTGCTTTATCTGGATTAATCTTTCATTAACATAGGCCAGTTCGGCCTGGAGTTTCATTCTCATCTGTCTATCTATTACAGGCATAATGGTTAATTAATAAATATATCAAATATCTTTCTAGAAATAAAGTGAATGGTCTCATAATTTTCATTTTTTGAAAATATTATAATTATAAAATGGGATAGTATCCCGAATTTTGTGTAAGAACAAATGAAAGAACTCCATCAACAATGGATAAATTTCATGAAACATAAAAGGATGCCTCCTAAGAACAACCCAAGGAGGCAATGAATAATGGAAGAGTTTGATAAAAAGATATCG
>NZ_JBLSDF010000017.1:0-38468 GCF_052315355.1 Cuniculiplasma thermophilum | reverse complement strand
TAGCTATGAAGATTTACATGAAATACAAGGGAAATCTGGATAAATAGAACTTGAAAATGCTGTTATTGTTCATATTGCAATGAAAATCACGAACTACAGAACGAAGATAGCAGAATTAGGGTGGTTATTCGAAATCCTCTGAAATAATTTCCCATTCCACTCTATAAATTTAAAAATTTTTTTGCTAATCCCGAAAGATCAAAATAGAGACAATATCTTATTATAAGGAAAGTTATAAGGAAATTATGTTCGACAAAAATAGGAAGAAAAGACTTGAGTCATCTGCAAAGATTAAGGCAGAGAATTCACGTGAGGTACTTCAAAAATTATATAATATGTTATCAGCTTCCCATGGCGGAGATATACATCTAGAAAATTTTGATCTTAAGTATTCTTTTGCGGAAGTAAAACTGGATCAAAATGGAGAAGATGGTGTTATCGAGGATATCCCTTCGGACTTTGAAAAGGTTCTGTCACTTAGTTTTGACTTATTTATAAATCAAAAGAAGGAGAGAGAAATAATATTTGATAGAGAGGGAGTCAGAATATTCCCATTTGAAAGGCGCGGATTAGAAAAAGAAATCATTAATGATATTCTCTCCTCAAAATAGTATAATTCGGAATGAATGGAACATTATTCAATTCCCAAAATTTTTTAATAATTACTTGGGTAATTGGAGAGTATAACTATCTAACTATCCCCAGAGAAATGTGTATAAATACGCGAGCAATCCTAGTTCATGGGAATTAAAAGACTAAACCTATCAGATATGCCCAGAGCGGGGAATTATTCACATTCAGTATCGGTCGGCAATTTATTGTTTCTCTCAGGGCAATTGGGTATCAATGACAAAACAAAGGGTGACTTCTCCGGGCAATTTAGAAACGCCATGAACAATATAATAAAAATATGTGAAGCCAATGGATCAGGGATTCAAAATATTGTAAAAATGGTTGTTTATATTTCAAATCCATCTCATTTCCAGGAAATGAATAAATTGTTCAATGAATATTTTGAAGATTATCCTCCTGCAAGGACAACCATTGTTTGTTCGTTTCCAAATCCTGATGCATTGGTTGAATTAGAAGCTACGGCATATGTTGATTGAGCATAAACAAAATATTATTTTTCTTATTTCATAATCATTTCATTTTAAAAAGTGAGCATAAAAAGGTTAAAAAGTTTAAACGTTTGTAAAGCATATCCCTGCAACCATAAGGTGATTAAATGGTTGAAGACTTAGATCCGTTTGATATTGCAGTAAAGCAATTAGAAAAGGCTGCGAAAGTTATGAAACTTGACCAGCAAGCTCTCGAGATTTTAAAGACCCCTCAGCAGATTCTTCAGGTCAGCCTGCCTGTAAGAATGGATGACGGAAAGGTAAAGGTTTTTACTGGATTCAGAGTGCATTATAACAATGCAAGAGGTCCTGTAAAAGGGGGAATAAGGTTCCATCCAGAAGAGACTCTTTCCACAGTCAAGGCTCTATCGGCATGGATGACTTGGAAAACAGCAGTTGTTGATATACCACTGGGTGGTGCAAAGGGTGGAATTATATGCGATCCAAAGAAAATGAGCGCAGGTGAGCTTGAAAGATTGAGCAGGGCATATGTGAGAGCCCTTGGAGAATTCATTGGTCCCGAAGTTGATATTCCTGCTCCAGATGTTTATACAACTCCTCAAATCATGGCATGGATGATGGACGAATATGAAAATATTGTTAGAAAATCAGCTCCGGGCGTTATTACTGGAAAGCCCCTGACTCTTGGTGGATCTCAGGGAAGAGGGGATGCCACAGCAAAGGGAGGTATGTACGTCCTGAAGGTGGGAGCTAAAAAGAAAGGTGTTGATCTTTCAAAGGCAACCGTTGCAGTTCAGGGTTTTGGAAACGCAGGACAATTTGCGCTCAAGTTGGTCAAGGAACACTTCGGTTCAAAGGTAGTGGCCATTTCTGATACCAAGGGAGGAATCTATCTCGAAAGTGGTCTTGATTTTGACAAGCTAATGGCCCACAAGCAGAAGCACGGCACTGTACAGGATTTCCCCGGCGCAAAGAACATAACAAATGAAGAACTGTTAGAGCTGGGTGTAGATGTGCTTATTCCCGCGGCAATTGAAAACCAAATAACCGGATCAAACGCGTCAAAGATAAAGGCAAAAATTATACTGGAACTTGCAAATGGACCAACAACACCAGAGGCCGATGAAATACTCTATAAGAATGGGGTTCTGGTTCTACCTGACTTCCTTGCAAATGCAGGAGGTGTTACAACATCTTACTTTGAGTGGGTACAGAATGTTGGGGGATATTACTGGACTCTGGAAGAGGTATATGAGAAACTGGACAAGAAGATGACTGCTGCGGCAGAGGCGGTTCTTGAAACATCAGACAAATACAAGGTCGACCCAAGAACAGCAGCCTATGTTATCTCTGTTCAGAGAGTAGCTGACGCTATGAAGGCCAGAGGCTGGTACTGAGGATACCAGTAAATTTTTTAAAAATATATATTTAATTTTTAATTTATTTTCTTAAAACCTCAGTTCAAAAGGTTTCACATCTCGTAATTTTTTTATAAGACATCCCAATACGCAAAATACCAGAGCGAGAATAGTGTAGTGGTTATCACAGGGGCTTCCCAAGCCCTTAACCCGGGTTCGAATCCCGGTTCTCGCATGTTGTTAAATTTTAGAAATACGACACTGTGATTGAAAATCTTAATATGTGGCATTTTGCAGGATATTTTGTTTCTTCATTTTTGGATCCAATATTTACCCAGATTGAATTTAGATCATATTCTCTGTTTTAGTAAATTTATGATAATCCAGAACACCATTTCATCGACTATGAATTAATGCTGCTTTCTTTACCATCCATAAGGGGGCAAACATTATGTAAGAGATTTTCCAACACATTATAAGGAAGTAACAATTCAAATTTTGGCCGTGAAAAATTTCTATCTATATCTGTTTAATTCCATGTTTTACAATTGGTGCAAAGTTGGTCGGTTATACCATATAAGCATAAGAAAAATTAGCAATAGAAATATAGCTTAAAGAAATACCTTATAGATGGCAGGACGAATTAAAGTTATAAACGACCCTGGAGAGCTTGTATCAATATTCAGGGCATCTGATACGGATATAAAAAGAAAATTACTTATCGATCTTTCCACAAGCTGGATTACCTTGCCAAAAATTCAAGAAAAATATGGTATTGAAGGAAAACGGGCTCTTCTCTACCTGGATAAGATTAAAATGCTGGAAAGCCAATGGATGACTGGTGAAAATGGTCCGGAAAAGGCTTATCACACATTCTATAACAATGTGCAGATAAACCTTATGGGTACAATGACCGAATTGGCGGATATTATATATGCTACTACTCTATCTGAATCTCAGCTTGAATCATACGAGAAGGAAATAGAGGGAATGATGACATCTGGTGAAGGAGTTTTCCTTGGGGAAGTAGCAGAAAAATTAGGTGTATCTCAAACCCTCCTAAAGGGTTTGGTGAAAAGATCTAGAAACCTTCAAATCAAAGGTTTTAAAATAGAAAAAGTTCTTGAAGAATGACAGCCAAACTTAGCATTTACAGGTACGGTCACAGACCCGCCCGAGATAAGAGAATTACTACTCATGTGGCGCTTACGGCAAGGGCATTTGGAGCGAGTAATATACTTATAGATACGCCGGATAGGAGTATTGAGGAAAATATACAACGTGTAGTTGAAAATTTTGGTGGTCAGTTTCAAGTAGAATCAGGTTATTCTTTGGAAAAATTTCTTTCAAATGAGCCAAAATTTATACATCTTACGATGTATGGTCAACTTATCCAGGATGTTGAAGACAAAATCAGGGAATTAACAAATAAAAATGATCATATATACATTTTTGTGGGAGCAGAGAAGGTACCGGGTATTGTTTACTCTAAAAGCTCCTTAAATGTTGCAGTCACTCAACAACCAATAAGTGAAGTATCAGCTTTGGCAATATTGCTGGATAGAATATATATGGGTAAAGAGCTTCAAACGAATGAGTGGGGTCAAACAAGAATAATTCCAAATGAAAAGGGAAAGACAATAGAATTCGTTCCCAACAAATCAACCTGTATTGAAATTTTGAAGAGGCACGGTGCTTCTGAAGAATTGATAAATCACAGTCTTGCTGTAGAATATGTCGCTCATAAAATATGCAAAGAAATAGAATGCGACTATGATCTGGTTTCAGCCGGAGCCCTGCTTCATGATATAGGCAGGACTATTGATAATAGCATAACTCACGGCATCACTGGTCAGGAAATTTTAGAGAAAGATAGAATTTCCAAGAGGGTACAAAACGTCGTTTTGAGACATATTGGAGGAGGAATTACTGATGATGAAGCTGCATCCTTAAATATGCCAAGGAGAGGACTGATGCCAAGTACATTGGAGGAAAAGATAGTCTGCACGGCAGATAATCTTGTTAAAGGCAATAGACGTATAAGTATAAAAGATCAAATAAAGAGGTATAATGAAAAAGGGCTCCCGGAAGCCGCAGAAAGGATAAGGAAAATGTATGAAGAGTTATGTGAGATGGTTGGTTTTGATATAGATTCCCTTAAACTGTGGGAATAGATCAAATTGTTCAAAATAGAGGTAATTGGTATTGCAGACCTTTTCATAATTCGAAAAACTTAATTGCCACCTTTTAATTAACCAAAACAAGCCGCTGTAGCTCAGCTGGTAGAGCACTCGCCTGTTAAGCGAGCGGTCGTCGGTTCGAACCCGACCGGCGGCGTTAAAGGAGAATATATTTATATTTTTACACTATGTTGTTATACGATGAGAACCACTAAAAGTGAATCGGGGTTTTTACTTTCTTTCTCACTACTGCTTATAATTATATTTATTTATGCTGGGCATCCCGGTAACAGAACAGAAAATGTGATTTTTTTATCCATTTGGTCAGCTGCATTGATTGTCTGGTTATTCATCTACATCATGAAGTATGGGAGTATAAGAAGAAACAAATCAAGGTAAAAACGAGTAAAAGTCATTTACACTATTGGAAAAGTTTAAGTGAAATTTTGACATTGCCAATCTACTGGGGTTGTAGCTTAGCTAGGTAGAGCGCCTGGCTCATAACCAGGTGGTCATTGGTTCGAATCCGATCAGCCCCATACTCTATTGCGTTCTATTTTTTGCTTCATTTCGATGTGTAATTTGGTTTCATCATAAATTCTCTTAAATATAACAACATAGTCTTAGTATCTTTGAGATTCGAGATTAAAGAATGAGGAAAAGTCTGGTTAGGATAAATACTGAATCCAACATCCCATGAATCCTTCATATTTCGGAAAGTTTGGTCTCCGATGGATTTCAATACTACATTTTTATTGTTTTTTTAATTGCATATTATGTAGCATCATATTGCCTTTCATCCGCCATTGAAAATTATGAGACTTAAGTACTCTCTTGAATTCTTTATTATTTTTATTATGTATCCTTAACATTATTTCATTTCCGTTAAATAAGGCTATCATTTCGGCAACTGAATTATATTATTATGGAAGACCATAATGTTTAGTAGAAGGGCATGGGAATGATAAATCATTTGGTTCATATTATAAACATATCTATGAGATTATGAAAATGTTCCTGCAGACGTATTCTTCATGACTATACAACACCTGGGTCCCTATGTCAAATTCTTTTAAAATAAATTATGGGACGATCAGTTATTCTATGATATTTTATAGGAATAACTGTTTAGTTCGCACATTTTTTCGAAGCCTGATCTTTCACAAATTGGAGCAGAAGTGTTTTTCATAGCATGAATTATGAGATATTCAATATGGAGTTTCTCAGCATCTTTTACTCTTGCCCACACCATGTTCTTATAAATACCTCTCCCCCTGTATTTTGGCATGACTGCAGCTCCATCTAAAATACCGAAATGATCCTCTATATCAAGTTCCAAAATGGAAAATCCAACCAACTCTCCACTTGTTTTTTCTCTTGCAACATATGCCTTTATCTGATCTCCATACCTCTCTGTTGAATTCAGTGCCCTCGCCATCATTAGCACTGCCATTGCAGCATTATTGTCCATACCCATTCCAAAAGAATTCACCATCAAATCAATGTGTTCATTAAGAAAGTCTAGAGAAACACTTTCAACATCAAAGGCTGGATTTATTTTCAAATCGACGTCTTTCGTTCTCATTGCCATACCAAAGGCAGATCCTTCTTCATCGTAATTAAATCCATATCTTATGAGCCTTTCACGAAGGTCTTTAGGTCTGCTTGTGGGACCTATAATCCAGCTGAATGATTTGTTTTCTTTCTTGTAAAAATCTATTACCTTTTCAATTGTGTAATCGGCTTCTGTCTCCTTCAGATCAGCAATCCCAACATGATTTACTTTTTCTGAATTAATTGGCGATACGTATCCTTTGATACCTTCTATTTTGACCCTCTTCATTCCCAGATTTTGGAAAAATTCATCGTTTAATCCTTTCATATCCAATATTGCCATTGTTTTATCAATTATGCTTTGAAGATTATACTTCTCCATGCAAATTATAACTATTATAACATTATAAACATTTTGATAATATAAATAATATTATTAAATATATTCATTTTTAAGACCTATTTTCAATCCCGGCATAAAAATATTGCTAAATCAGCTATGATGTTTTATGTACTACTTTGATCCTTTATAATGATCATGTTTTTCCAATAGCCTTAGATATTTTTTTAAAGCTTGGAAACTTTGTGGTTGAATTTAAATTCAGTAAATACTTTTTTGAAATAAATCTGAACAGGAATTTTGTAGAAAATTTTCATCATGACCTGAACAAATACATTCTGTAGGTCTTAATAATTGTTATATAGGTTTCATTCAGATTTACGTGGTCAGGATCAATTTTTTAATGGAATTATAATTTAGGTAATGTTGCGTATGGCTTTCGAATTAATTCCACAGGGTAAAAAAGTCAAGGACTTTGCAGAAGAAATAAGTAAGTACTGGGACGATTTAGGTGTTTTTCAAAAAATAGAAAAAATGCGAGAAAACGGATCTCCTTTCATCTTCCTTGAAGGCCCTCCCACGGCTAACGGAAGACCACATGTTGGTCACGCACTCACGAGAACAATAAAGGACACTGCCCTAAGATATAAAACCATGATGGGCTATAACATAAAACGCAGGGATGCAGGGTGGGATTGCCACGGACTACCAGTTGAACTAGAAGCAGAAAAACATTTTGGATTTAAAAATAAATCGGAAATAGAGGATTTTGGTGTTGATAGATTCAATGAATACTGCAAAGAAAGCGTGTTCAGGTATATAGACGAATGGCACACAATGGATAAACGTCTTGGTTTTTGGATAAACCAGGATAATGCATACATCACATTGAGAGATGACTACATTCAGAGCGAATGGTGGGCGATGAAGAAGATGTTCAGTAATGGAGATTTATACAAGGATTTCAGAATATCTCCATATTGCCCCCGGTGTGAAACCACTTTAAGTTCCCACGAACTTGCTCAGGGCTATAAGGATGTCAAAGATACGTCTGTATACGCTAAATTTAAGATAAATGATGATGGAAGGTATGCAATAGCCTGGACCACAACTCCATGGACATTGCCTTCGAATATGCTTCTTGCAGTAAATGAGAATGAAAAATACGCGGATGTGAAGTACGGAAACGAAGTATACATAATTGCTTCTGCCCTAGTTTCAAAGGTATTGAAAGAGAATTACCAGATTTTAAGGACTTACAGTGGAAAGGAATTGATAGGCCTGAAATATGAGAGGCCCATAAGCTTCATCGAACTACCCGATAATGCCTGCAGAATTGTTCATGGAGATCATGTCAATCTCACTGAGGGTACGGGAATAGTTCATACTGCACCAGCCTTTGGTAGTGATGACTTTGAGCTTGGAAAAAGAGAAGGGTTAATACTTGTGAACCCAGTCGATCTGCAGGGAAAATTCAACGATAAAAGGCTTCCATGGTATGGAAAATTCGTAAAAGATGCAGATATAGATATAATAAAGTACCTTAAGTCTAAGGATTTGGTCATCAGAACCGAGAAATATGAGCATTCCTATCCATTCTGTTACAGGTGCGAGACACCCTTACTTTATTATCCAATAGATGCTTGGTTTGTCAGGGTTTCAGCTTATAGAAAGGAATTGGTTGAAAACAATATGAATGTGAATTGGATTCCATCACATCTGAAGGAAGGCAGATTCGGTAATTTTATAGAGGATGCTAAAGACTGGAACCTTTCGAGAAACAGATACTGGGGTACACCTCTTCCAGTCTGGACATGTTCATGCGGACATATGGAAGCTATAGGGTCAATACAGGAGCTGATGGAGAGATCCGGAATGCCAAGGCCAAAGGAACTCCACAGGCCCTATGTGGATGAAATAACAATGAAATGTCCTGACTGTGGAGGTAAAATGGTGAGAGAACCCTTTGTGATAGACACATGGTTCGATTCTGGAAGTTCAACCTATGCTGCAACGGAATACCCATTTAAGGGAGATGTACCTCAACTACCCGTATCATTCATAACGGAGGCCATAGATCAGACCAGAGGCTGGTTCTATGTTCTTCATGTCTTATCAACAATTCTCTTCAAGACAAATGCTTATTCTAATGTGTTTTGCGCAGAATTTATACTGGACTCAGAGGGCAAAAAGATGAGTAAGAGCAGGGGGAACGGTGTTCTGGCTATGAAGATGATGGACGATTTCGGGCCAGACGCCTCAAGGTTGTTCTTTTTTACTTCTGCACCCTGGAAACCTAAACCCCTCATCGAAAAGGTTGTAAGAGAGAATGAAACAAAGATTCTCGGTACACTGGTAAATATATACAGCTTCTTTGCTTCCAACGCCAATCTGGACAACTATACCTTTGATGGGCTGAAGGAGAGTTCCAACATACTGGACAAGTGGCTCATTTCAAGAGTGAATACCACTGTAAAAGAGTGCAGAAAATCAATGGACATCTTTGAGTTCCATGACGCGCAGAGGCTAATCTCTGATCTTATAGATGATATCTCTAACTTTTACCTGAGATTATCAAGAAGAAGGTTCTGGGAATTATCAAAGGACAAAACCGAGGCTTATTCAACCTTATTTTATTCCCTTGATGTTGTGTGCAGACTTCTGGCTCCTATTGTGCCCTTTACCTCTGAATACATATATAGAAAACTGCATCCTGACGTGTTGAGTGTCCACGGGACAATGTATCCGGAACCGGAAGAGAATCTTATAGACACTAAGATAGAATCTAAAATTGGTGTCTCAAGATTGGCTCTTGAACTGACAAGAAGAGCAAGACAGACTGCAGGCATTAAGGGTAGGCAACCTGTAAGAGAGCTGTTGGTAATGTCAGCAAATCTCACAGAATCCGATCTGGAACCTGTCAGGGAGGAGATGAATGCAAGATCCATCAAAATAATAAGTCAGTCAGAAAAACCTGAAAGGGCATTTATAAAAATTATAAATTCAAAGGCAGCACCTATTCTTAAATCAAGATTTTCTGAATTTGAAAGATTCATAAAAGAGCTTAATGAATCAGGGGAAGTCGAAAAGATGAAAACGGCCGGCATATCTTTTGAAGGGATAGAAATACCAAAAGATGCCCTGGAGTTTCAGACTGGAGCAGCTGAAGGTTTTGTAAAGGAGAGTGAAGGTGATCTGACAATCTATCTGAACACTTCGATTGATCAGGAACTGGAAATGGAGGGCCTGAGCAGGGAAATCATAAGAAGGATTCAGGTAATGAGAAAGGAGAAAAATCTTGAGTATGATGAAAAAATTGATTTGGCCATACACGCTGAGGAGAAAATCATAAGGGCAGTGGAAAAATTCAGAGACAAAATAATGTCAGAAACTCTTGCCGAGACAATCAACACATCTATGGACGATAAATCTGAGGGAAGATTGTGGGAGATCGAGGATCAGAAGGTTTACATAGAAATAATGTAGTTTCTATTTGAAATATTCCCAGCCTTTTCCTTCAATTTTTGCCCATCTTTCTCCGTCAAATATTAAATTATCTCCCTCCCAGACATCTCCAATATAGCTCACTTTTATTCCCTTCTCTTCCATGGTCTTTGAAAATTTCCCATAATCTTCATTCTGAATGGTAAAAAGGAGTTCGTAGTCGCCACCTATATTGCATCCTATCTCGGTCATGGAAAGGCCGTATCTTTCAGATGTCTTTTCCACGGATTCGTGAAAAGGAAGTTCACTTTCCACTATTCGGAAACCATATCCATAGTCCCGTTTCATCTGACTCAGGCATCCAAAAAGTCCATCTGACATGTCCATCATAAATTTACCTCCGGATCTCGCGATTTCCTGTCCCTCCAAAATTCGTGGATTTATATCCACTATCTCATTCCCATTTTGTTCAACATCGACTCCGTTTATATAATTCACGTAAGCAGATCCAACTCTTCCCAGTTCATTTGTCATGCATAATATCTGGTTTTTTCCTATCCTGTTTCGGAATGTTATCTCTCCTTCTTTTGCGGTTCCAATGCAAAAACCTGCAAAGCTTGTGGATTTGCCAGGTTTCGTATCGCCACCTATATATTCAGTGTTATAGGCAGATAGTATCTTTCCAAGGCCACTTGAAAATTGTTCAAGGTAATCCTCGTCCATATCATCCCCTATAAGGAAGGCAGCCATAAATGACAAAGGGGTGCCACCCATAGCGGCAATATCAGAAAGATTTATAGATCCAAAAAATTTGCCAGCTTCAAAAGGATCAACACCAGCTGGAATATGATTCTGGGGGGTGATCGAATCGGTTGTGGAAAGAATGTAACTGTCTCCAATCCTTGTGTAGGAGCAATCGTCCGAAGACTCTTTTACTCCGCCCTTATTCATTATTCCTCTTATTATGTCTCTTTCTCCCTTTACAACCATTCAAACGCTCACCGATCCACTTGAGATCTTTCTTATAAAGGAGTCTATATCATAGGAGATTGGTATGGAAGATTCCACATCCATATACGCTTTGTATTCTGTAAGATCTGAGTTTTCGTAATATTCTCCAAGTTTTTCAAAATTTTGCGTCAGGGAGGCTTCAAAAATTAATTTCAGAAGTTCCGGATCTTTCTTATTGTTATGTGCACCTCTCTCCATATTTGCCCCTGTAGGATAACTCAAAACCTCCGCCTCTGCATCCTCTGTTTCGAGAAGAACTCTGGCAACACTCCATAGCCACGGAGGTCTGTATAAACCCTTCTTCCACATTTTTTCAACCAGGGTATTTTTTTGTATATTCATTGGATTTACAGAAATATCATCTGAAACAGCAGCACAATCATAAACTGATTTTTTAGCATCCCTTATTGCTGCTTCCTCATTTAGAAATAGGGGCTTTAAAAGAAGATATGATCTCAACTCTAGATCATATTTATTCACAATGGACGCAGCATCCAGAAATTTTTTGAATGTTGTTCCCTTGTTTATGCTCTCTCTTATTATCTTGTCGTTTGTGCTTTCAACTCCAATGGCAATCCTTGTATCTATGCCTGAATCCCTCAATTTGGACATCGTTGAATTGGTCACAAATTCTGTTCTCGATTCAATCAGAAGTTTGTCAATCTTTTTTGAAACATTTTCAACAAAGTAATTAAAAACTTTTTCAGGTATTTCTCTTGAATCAAGGAAACTTCCCGAGGTGAATACCTTTAACACCTTTTGGTCTGTTAAAAATTCCATTAATTTGTCTATCTGTGTCATTAGATCCTCAGGAGTCACATTGCTATTTACGTCGTTAAAATAACCGCACATTGAACATGATGTAAAATCGTACCATGCACAACCCCTTGTCCTGAATATAACAACAGCAGTATTTTCAGGTTTTCCCCTGAGTCTGTCCATTTCATTCCACATGGATACAGGAGAACGCTGATCTGTATCTCTGACCCTTGATGGCATGAGATTCTTAATCTGAATAGCAAGATCTCTGTTGATCATATATAACCAAATGTTTACTCATTTCTTAATATTTGTTAAAGCATTTCCAAAATTTAAGAAAATTGGTTTTGCTTTAAAGTTCATATTTCAACTTCTATAAATCCTTGATTTTCTCTCACATTAAATTTCTTCAAACCGAGTTTTTCCATTGGACTATTTGGTGCTACAGAGGGTGGTTGAATCATATTTCCTGTCCCAAGATCGAAAATTGCATGATGGCAAGGGCACTTAACCTGATCTTTTTCTTCATCATAATCTCCCAGTATGCATTTTGCGTGGCTGCAAACTGCATTCATTGCCTGCAGGCCATTTTTGTTCTTTGTAAAGAATATAATATTATCTCCAACCTTTGCGCTTAGATGTCCGCCTGCGTTTTCAATAGCCTTAATTCCAACGACTTTTTGCCATGTCATAATTAAGAATTATTCATCCCTATTTAACAATGATGTATATATATCCATTACCGGGATTTTGGCTAATTAGAGAAAAACCAATTCATTATTATTTTTGATGTTTATTGGTTATTGTCCCACTAAAGCCTCATTCTTTCCAAGGATCCAGTTCACTTATCTATACATTGTGGATAAGATGTTATACATACGAGAATACAGGAAAAAAGGTTTTTATACTACTATATTTTTTCCTTTTTGAGGTGAAGCCATGGTATCCCAAGTCAGGAAAAGGGATTATGATGATGACGACGATGACATGGATGATGACGACGATAATTAAATAAGTGAAAGGAATGGACGAAAGAATTAATTTTTCTGATTTTTTTACAGATGATTTTGCTCGTTTTGTGAAATCTCAAGGTTTTAAAAATCTTACAGAAGCTCAGGAAAAATTCATACCAGTTGTTAGATCCGGAAAGAATGCTGTTCTCATCTCGCCTACTGGTAGCGGAAAAACTGAGGCAGCCATATTTCCAATTCTTGATCGCATAAGATCTGAAGACCTCACACCAGTAAGCTGCATATTCATAACCCCTCTTAGGGCATTGAACAGAGATATGCTTTATCGTCTGAAGAAGTATGGCGAAAGCCTTGGACTTAAGGTTCAGGTGAGACACAGCGATATTTCTGAGAATGAGAGAAGAGAAATCAGAGACAATCCGGCACCAATTCTGATTACAACACCAGAATCCCTTCAGATACTTTTGAATTCCAAGAAGATGTCGAATTCATTGAAAAATGTAAAATTCGTCATAGTAGACGAACTCCATGAGATGGCTCAAAACGAGCGTGGAACACAACTATCAATTGGTCTGGAGAGGCTGAAAGAAATTGCAGGGAACTTTCAGAGAATAGGTCTTTCAGCTACAGTTGGGAATCCTGAAGAAATATCAAAATTTCTATCTCCTCAGGATCCTGTGGAAATTGTTCACACAAGTCTTGTAAAATCAATGGACTTTCTTGTGGAAATTCCAGAGAAGGCTCCAGAGGAGGTTTCCAATAAAATGGGATGTGATCCAGATTATGCAGGTGCTATAAAAAGAATTCACGATCTTGTCATGAGTCATTCAGGCACTCTTGTCTTTGTTAATACAAGGAGTGTGGCAGAAGATATCTCTTTCCGTCTATCTCTCTATTATGGTGATATACCAGTAATGGTTCACCACGGTTCACTGTCTAGGGATATACGGGAAGAGGCAGAAAGAAAATTCAAGGCATCCCTGATCAAAGGGTTGATATGCACCTCATCACTGGAATTGGGTATAGATATTGGTACGGCGGATCTTGTAATTCAGTTCAATTCTCCAAGGCAGATAAATAAACTGATTCAGAGAATAGGAAGATCAGGACATTGGATTGGAAGCATCTCAAAAGGAATCATTCTCTGCACCGACATTATTGAGTTAGAAGAGGCAAATGCCATAGTAAATCAAATACAGGAAAGTGTTCTTGAGCCCGTACTCATAAGGGAAAAATCAATGGCCACTCTGGCAAATCAGGTTTTGTTAAGAGTGCATCAATTGAGAAAGTTTGACAGTCTTGAATTTTATAGATTAATACACCAAGCGTACCCATTTAGAAATCTTAGCTATGAGGAATATGAGGAACTTTTGATATTTCTAAATGATTCCAGAAGAATTCATTACAAGGATGGTAATGTAACTCCTGGGTATGGTTCCCTTGATTATTTTATTGGGAATATATCAATGATACCAAGCGAGAAGAATTACAGAGTAATCGATATAATACAAAAGAAATTTGTAGGAACACTTGACGAAAGATATGTTCTAAACGAGATAGAACCTGGATCATATTTTGTAATAAGAGGTTCAACGTGGAGAACAATACGCTTGGACGAGGATAAGATACTCGTAGAACCATTCAGAACTGCAGCCCTGACACCAAAATGGACTGGAGAAGATATTCCAGTACTTCCAGACGTAACTTTTAGGGTATCTGAAAATAGAAGAATGAAAGTAATAAGTAAGAATTTGGAAGAAAAATCTGCAGAAAAACTTGCCCAGTGGTATATGAACGATATAGGTCTGATAGATCGGGTTATAGTTGAAACAAAGGGAAATGAGGTCATAATTCAAATTTTACTAGGTACAAAGGCTAACTTCGCCCTTTCTGAAATTATGGCCTCAATAATATCTGCATTCACAGGAGAAAGTGTTGAGACCGATTATTCCCCCTATCATATATATCTACGATCTTCCATGAAGATCGGGGCTGAGGAAATCGTCAAGACTATCAGGAGCCTCTCTAACCGGGATTTAATATCAACTATTGAAAATACTGCCAGAAGATCCAGGTTTTTCAATGGTGTATTCCTATATGAAGCAAGAAAGTTTGGTATAATAAAGAAAGATGCAGACATGTCAAGAATTAGAATGGAGAAAATTGTAGACTCATACAGGAGCACAATTCTTTACAGAGATTCTGTAAGGAAAATGATGTATGACTATATGGATATAGACGAACTCAATAATTTTCTCAAGAGCCTGGATAAGATTGAATTTGTGACAAAGAATGGATTTTCAGACGGTACGGAGACATTTTTAACCCATTATTCAGAAAGAATAGCACCACTTAAGCCAACTAAGGCAATAGTTGATTCCATAAGGGAAAGGCTCCTGAATGAGGAGATTACTCTTATATGCACCAGATGTTTTTGGACTCACACCGACAAAGTCTTAAACATAAAAAACACAAAGTGTAAAAACTGTGGAAGTTCACTGGTTGCTGCAATATCTCCATATGAAAAGGATTCTATTATCAAAGCCATTTCGCAGGATAAAATTACTGCCAAGGAGAAAAACGCCCTTTCAAAATCTGCACATCTGGTAAGGGAGAGAGGGAGAGATGCATTGATGGTTCTAGCAGGAAGGGGAATAGGCCCAGAAACCGCATCAAGGCTTCTATCGGTGAGATATCTGAACGATGATGATCTCATTCAGAATATAATTAGATCTGAAAACGATTTTTCGAAGAACAGGAGGTACTGGAATTGAGCGATCAAAGGTTGCTTAGTATTCTCGAATTGGAAAAGGAGAGAAACATTCAAGTCCCAATAATCGTGGAAGGCATTCATGATATTAACGCTCTAAGGAAAATCGGTTTTACTGGAAACATAATAAAGATAAACGATGGTACAAGTATACATGAATTCTGTATGAGGATATCAAGCAAGTATGAGGAAATCATAATGTTGACTGATTTCGACAAAAAGGGAAGGCAATTAAGGGAACGAATAGAATCACTGCTCTTATTGAACAATGTTCATGTTAGCACAACCCTTTGGAGAACATTAAGAAAATATAATATAAAAAGCGTAGAGGACCTTCCCTCACTGATAAGTTCCATTGAAAACGAAATGAGAGAGAATCGGAATTAAATTAATGCCGTTATCATAATTATAATTTAAGAGTCAGAAAAGAACCGTTTTCCCTCTGGGGAATCATACATCTGGAACTTTGCATTATATGTCTTTTCCAGATTTTCAATTGTCAGTATTTGTTTTGTTTCGCCATAATCCATAATCTTCCCCTCCTTCATTAAAACCATTTTATCCGAAACCTTAGATGCATAATTTATGTCGTGAATCACAACTATTATTCCTTTTCCCATTTTTTTTAGGTTTTTCAGTATACTTGTTAGCGATGAAATTTTATCTATATCTAGAAAGGATGAAGGTTCATCCATAAATATATACCTGGAATCCTGATATATACCTGCCGCTATCATTACCATTCTCTTTTCTCCTCCACTCAGCGTCAAAAAATCACGATCCAATAAATGAGGAATGGCGCATATGGATAGTGCCTCGATCATTGAAGCCTCATCGTCCCCCCTTGTAAAAGCAGATATTTCCATTATGTCTCTCACGGTGAAACTCATAGGCACTGGTATTTCCTGTTTGACTACTGCTATTTTCCTTGATATCTCCCTCTGTGTCATCTTACGGATACTTATTCCATCGATATTTATATCTCCAAATTCGTATTTGTTCAAGCCCGATAGAACGTTAATTGTGCTTGTCTTCCCTGAACCATTTTTACCACAAATTGATAGTATTTCACCCTCACTGAGTGTCAGATCGATGGGACCGATATTAAGCGAACCTCTTTTAAATTCTAGACTCTTCGCTTCAATTGTCATAATAACCACGATTGGAAATCTTCATCATAAGAAGCATGAAGAATGGCACTCCTATGATTCCTGTAATAATCCCAATGGGAATAACTTCGCCAATTACTATACTATGGGCCAGATCATTACTTAGAATAAGAAATGTTGCGCCTAGCATTGCAGAGGCAGGTATCACGTTTTTATTTGAACCTCCGAAAATCAGTCTGGATACATGGGGAAAAATAAGCCCTACAAAACCTATAAGTCCACTTATGGAGACAACAGCGGAAACTGAAATGGTTGATATGATTATTGCCATTGCCTTTGTCCTTTCAACATTTACCCCTACCGATCTTGCATGATCCTCACCCATCTGAAGGGCGTTTAGCTCCTTGCTCATTGAAAATAGGATAATCGAAGAGAGTATGACCAGAGGTACAACAATCATATCTTCACTCCATGATATCCCTTGCAAGGATCCTAGAAGCCAGAAAAAGACCTCATTTTCCATATTGGGCCTGCTATATAGCAAAAGGGCAACTATGGAGGTCATGAAAAGGGAGATTGCAATTCCTGTGAGTAACATAAGCACTGGTGGGCTTCTTCCCCTCCTCATTGACATTCCATAAACCATTCCTACAGTGAGAAGGGAGAAAAGAAAGGCTGAAAATTGAAGTGAATAACTCCCAAAAAAATAGAAACCAAATACTATTACAATTACGGCGCCAAATGTCGCACCGCTAGAAACCCCTGTAATATATGGTTCGGAAATTGGATTTCTAAAGATGCTTTGTATAACCGCACCTCCTACTGCCAGAGATGCACCCACTGCTGCTGCACCTATGATTTCAGGTTCCCGAAGAACAACAACTATTTCATAATACTTAAAAGGAACAGAGAGACTGTGGTACCCAGTTTGATATAAAAAGGATTCAAATACATATTTTAACGGAATTGAAACAGGGCCAACCAGCGTAGAAAAGATTACGGATAGCATAAAAAATACAACGATTAGAAAATACCCTACTCTTCTTCTATTTTCGAATAGATTTACCGAGATTAGCCTGTTTCTAAACATCTTTAATACTACTCCGATTGAACCTGCTTTGGCTCAGGGTTGTACTGAAGGGATATGGGAAAAGCTGGAAGGTTTGCTTTTATTCCATATACTTCATATAAGAGCCAGGAAACTCCGTATACACATCTAAATGTTGGTTCCTGAAATACGTTATCATTGAATATGCTGTATATCCTGTGTGTCTTATAGGCAGACGTTTGTATGTATGGGGTCTCATTAACTAACGATGTGTTGAAGTATTGATCTAAAATTAATACCTGAGGGTTTCCGCTTACAATGATTTCGTTTGAAATTTCATAATATCCTGTCTGATTGGCGGCGATATTCTTCATATGCGCATATTCAAAAATCTGGTTCATAAAAGTTTCATTACCCGCTGTCCATGTACCGTGAGAACCTGGATAAAGAGCATAGAACATTGAGTATACTTGTGGTACACTTATATTGTGGAACACATTGAGAGACTGATTTATCCATCTGTTGATGATCGACGCATTGCTCTGGGTTCCGGTGAGTTCCCCAAGAAGTGTTGTCTGTTGCTCTATGAGATTAAAACTTGTGTTAGTCCCCGATGAAAGAAAAACATAATCAATTCCCAGGGAAAGTAACTGATTTATCTGACTCTGGGAGTAATTTGTAAATGAAATTACTGCATCTGGTGAGAGGTTTACTATTTGCTGTATACTCATTGCCGGGTAATCAGATACATTGGGAAGATTCTCGTTTGGAGGATAGGAGTCATAACTGTTACCACCAACAAGGTACTTGTACGCACCAAGAGCATATAGGGTCGTTGTTGCTGCTGGATCAAGGGAAACAATTTTCGTAAGTTTTACTCCCTGTATGTTATTTGTATTAACACCGATTACTATCCCCTTTCTGGGATGAGTCTGGTAGGCATCATAGACTATAAGCCCTGCTACAATCACAACTACGACTACTGATAATGCCAGAATTTTCCTATTGGTATCGTTCATGAAATTCACTTTACTAATATGAAATTAACTTCAAATATATAAATTTATTTTGAAATGATTTGTGTATTTCTCAGGTCATTGATTTTAACTATCCTGCTGTTTGAATCTTCCTGCTTTATTTTCAAACTGAGTTGAAGTTCCCTTGATTATTTCAGTCTTAAAGATAAATGTTTAAAAATATGATAGTATTAGTTCCACTGAAATTCTGGAAATTTATTCTTTTCGATCATATTGAAATATGCAATGAAAATAGAAAGTGTAGATTCTTAACAAAAGTTTATCACTGTATTGCACATTTCCGGATAGTGCCAGAAAGTTATTCACAGCAGGTCAGATTTTACGAATTAAGAAAAACTCAGAAGTTTAACGTGAAATTAAGTTTCATATGCATTTTTTCTGGTCGGGATACACTTTTGGAAGAATCAATCGAAAGTATAATTGACATAGCTGAAGAAACTGGTTTAAAATACGAGATCCTGATCATGAATAACACTTTCTACGGAATAAATCCTCAGGCAGTGGAAGGAATAAAAAAGACAAGTGTGGAGCTAAAGATAATTCAATCTCCTGGTCTAATAAGAGGCACAGCTAAAAACGAGGCATTTAAAAACGCCAGTGGTAATTATGTAGTTTTGTTTAACCCTGAAAAAGTATATGAAATATCTTATGCCGATCTACTATATTCATTCGTGAGGCAAAGAGAAAAGAGAATGTTGTTTTCAGAATTAATCATCATACCAAGGGACATAATAGAAGAAAATCATGGTTGGAAGAATTTGCGTGTATCTGAGGATCTAGAATTTTTTACAAGAATTTCAAAAAACAACGGCATCCTTTTTTATCCAACAGAAGGAAGAAAAACAATGGATACATTCATACAATACCGCCCTTCACAGATTCAGAAGAAGAGGGAATACCGGAGACTAAGCAGGGTGAAAAAAGTTTCTTTGCTAAGAGATATGACCGTAGGTTGTAACTATGGCTTCAAGGACCTATTTATTCTGGCTGATAATTCTGAGAGAAAAAACATAAGTGAGCGGTTGATCCTTATTGCAGCCTACATTTCGTCAAAGACTGGAGAACCAAAGGTGAAGAAACAGGAAAAAAACAATTATGTACAATTTATGGAAGCAATGTTCGAATCTATTATTTTAGGAGAATATAAGAGATTTGACTTCTTTCAAAAACCACTCCGGATAAGCATAACTGAGGATGAGAATAAGTATCTAGCTCAGAGGAGCGAAATCTGGACTAAGATAAGGCCATCTATCAAGCCTTTTGTGGATAATAAAATATAGTCTAAGTTCTTTTCATTGAAAATAAATCCAAACTATCCTATCTCAATAAGAACTTGAAATAAGAGAATCGATGATTTTCTATTAATTCAAAAAAAATCTTTCAGATTATTCTTACACTAATAAAAATAATACAATTCAATCACATTAATAGCAATAATACTTTGGTTAAGGGTGCAATTTATTCAACAGTTCTAAGAAATTTTATATCTAAAATTATTCAACAACCGGTATTTAATGGGCACACAACACATCACGGGCTTACTCCTTATCATACTTGTTTTGTTATCGCCAATTATTGTGGCTCAACATAATAATCCTAATGACGTTAATTTTAATCATTTGGAAGATAATCCTTATACTAACAGTAATAGGATGGTCTATATAAATGGGAATTTAACTATAAACAACCTAAATAAGACATTAATGTCCAACCATACCGTAATTTTTCTCGGTAATTCAACTCATAATTTATGTATATCTACCAACATCACAATATTTAACGAAATTTTAGAATCAAACTGTGGTCCAGTTCAAATCAGTAACACGGTAACGGGCATCAATGTTGCTATTGTGGATTCTATTTTCGAATTTTCTGGTTCATTTTACTTACATAATATGTCTCTGAACATGGAAAATTCCAAACTCCTTGGAGGCCATATAAGAACTGAATTTTCATTTGTTCATGGTTTAATAATAAATTCCACCTTGAATACAACATCGGCAATCGAAATTGGAGGTCAGAGGTATTTAACTGGACAGGTATGCAAAAATGGGCAGCCTGCAGGAGGATATTTGCCTGTAAAGTTTACCCTAAAAAGAGAAACCTTTAGTGAATTTCCAATAGATATAATTTTAATGAGTATAAATTACACAGCCACTTTAAATGAGAATATTTCAATTTCCATGTCGCCCTCAAATTCATTGAATTTAAAGGAAAATTTTACCCTGGAACGAAATCAAAGTTTTGAAAAAGTCAGATTTTTATTAAAGAAACCTTTGTACATTGGCAGGATTCAGAACAATTCAAGCTTCTGGGGATACATAAACGCATCTCAACCGCAAAATATCACAATATGGGGAGCAAAGCTGGCACTATACTCAACAAGCGTGCTGAACTATACAGGAATTACACACAACTTCATCATGGTTTCACAAAGCAAATTAATTGTTGTTAATAGCATTATTAAAGGTAAATCTGGGAATTTTGAGAATGATGGAATACCAAACTGTAGTAAAACAGGATTGATCGGGACAAATAACAGCAGTATCCTTATGATAAATCCCACATTTTTAGACTGGACCGGTGATCTAAATCTAAGCAATTCCCCGGTTGTTCTTGAAAAGGGAAGTACCCTCAAGATGTTTACTTCCATAATATTAAGGGGTGATATGCACAACTTAACTGAAATTGTGAATCTCTCAAATCTCACCATATTTGGAAATAATGGAGTGAAAGTTGAATTGCCTGAAAAATACTATTCCTACGGTGCAAATGGCCGTATCAGCGCTTATGTTATGGTGCTAAATATGAGCAATAATTTTGAAATTTTTAACAATTTTAATGTTTTTATTTTCAACAGGAGTTACTCTTTCTCCATCAACAGTTCAAAAATTATGGCAATTCATGAATTTGTATTCAATATTTCATTAAATTTCACATCTCAGATATATTCATCAATAAGCGTTGAATACAACAACACAACAGTCAATACTCATTTCATGGAGGAGAGTTTTTACAATGTTTCGCAGAATGTCTCTCTGTCCTATGGTATTACTTATGGTGAAAATCGAACTTTTGATGAAGATTATTACAATAAGATGGAAACTGGTTTAATGAACACTCAGTCCGAAACTCTTCAAAGAGAATCATCCTTTAATTGGACAGAGTTATATGCCTATATCGTAATAGAATATTTCAACGGTCTAAAAACGATTCAGGTTCAAAAAAGTCTCACTTTACAGGTTCCACCACATTATTTTAATTACTCACTGGAAGAGAGTGGTCTCCCGAGTAATTCTACTTGGGGTATAGTAGTTAATAACAGGATGTATCAAACGTCCACAACTTATTTGAGAATTGGCCTTTTGAAGCCCAAAGAAGTTGTTAGAGTAGAAAATACTTCGCTCTATCATCCTGAAAGTGCTGAGTTCTGTATGGAACATGGAAAATTAGACATTCAATTCGCTAGAACCTATGGGTATGTAAATATCATCATTTTATCAAGCGTAAATAATTATCACATCACTTACGATAATCTGACCTTTGAATTTAAAGAGGACAATATAACATTGCGGATTCCTTATGGTATAACATCTTTAACTATTAAGGACAGGTACGGTATTAAAGAAATAAACGTATCTCTCTATACGAAATGTGAGAAAGTAATTGTATCAATGCCGGGGCCGAAAATTGATTATTTACCTATGATGGTTGAAACTGGAGTAATTATTGCAATCTCATCCACTGCATATTTCATAATAAGAAGGGAGTTCTATTCATTTTGTCCATATTGCATGGAACTGGTAAAACCATTCGGTATTTACAGGCATCACTGCAAGTACGGCCAAGATATTAAGCAAATTAAGAAAGATAAAAGTTCCAGGCGCTAAAGTAAGATGAACCAGGTTTGCCCATTTCAACGAAATATTCTACAGAAATATTATTTAGGTCATTCAGGTTTGAATCCAGGAGATGTGCAAGATTAAAAACCTGCGTAAAATTTACGCTACCGCTTCTTTGAAAGATGTAATAGTTACTCATAATTTGCCTAATATTATCGCTCTGATTCTTTTCCAATATTATGAAAACAGAAGACTGATCTGGTAAAAGAAATTCTATCCCTTGAAGAGCACTGTAATTTTCTCTAATAAGTTGAGATGAATTGGTACCATTTCCTGATATACTATAGTTAAATCTGAGAATTGCATTATTTCTAGCGAGATATGTTAAATTGACATATGGATCAATAAGATAAGCCCTGTTTATGGATACATTCGTAGCATCCTTAAGCCTAGGTGTATAAAGTGTTAGATTGAATCCATTTGTCCAAATCTGCTTGCCATTTATTTGAATATAATTAAAAGTATCATTGCTGGGCAGAGCCGATACATATGCCCATGACACGTAGGGATCCACGGTTTTATATTCAGGAAAATCCATTTCATAATTTGAAAATCCAGTTTTTGATGTGTAATTTGTCTTAGCTGTGAAAAACTTACTTTGAAGGTCGTAATATGCCTGCACTCTTATTATAGACGCATTCGTAATTATATCAACGGAACTTATTGGGGTTATCTGAATGTTATTGTGACCAGGTGAAATAGTTTTATTCGTTTTCCATATTAATCCATTATAATTCCCTTCAGTAGCATTATTGGTTAATATCCTAAAAAATACAGGAGTGTTTATTGACATACCCTCAGTTGGGTTGTAGGTAATGTTGACATCCATACTTGTAATTGAGCATGGAATTTGTTGTGGGGAGCTCATGTTTGTTATGGAATTGATAACAAAAACATTCGTTGGAGGAGATGTATATTGCACATACACAGTTCCACCAATACCTGCCACAAAAATAATTAATATTACTAATATGGCCTTAAGGTTTGTTGAATTGACAGTATTTGAAAGATAATTTTTAATTTTCTTCCCTGTGTCATTTATTCCTTCCCAGAAGTTTGATGACTTTTGCTCTTTATTATCGTTTAGTTTACTATCTGAAACGAAATCAGCATATGTTAATATAATCAGCATTCCCCAATCAATTATGTAACCCATCAGAACTCTATAGTTGAAAAGAAAGATAATTATTGGAAATGAAAAAAATGCATATTTCAATTTATCATAGAATCGTATATAAATAACAAGCATAATAGCAATGGTCATAATTAAAAGTACCGCGAAGACCCTTGAAGGTATATTAATTATACCGGAGAAGACCACCTCAGAGAAACCCACTCCAATTCCAATAACAGGTTGAAATTCAGCTTCAACGATATTTCTCAACCACTGGTGATATCCCATAATTATGAAAGGTAAGTTACTCAGAAGAAATGAGATGACGGCCAATGCAAAAAAAGAAAACATCTGTTTCCAAGAATTTCCCTTTTCTCTGAACATGTAATACATAAAGAAGGGTAGCACAATCACTGCAATCTGCTTGGATGACAGAGAAAGACCGTACAAAAAACCGGAAATCTCTGGTCTATCCTTATATATATAGGCTAAAACGAGGAAAAATACCCATAAAACGTCCGTGGAACCTCCGACAGAAAATCCAAAAAAGCTTATATCGAGAGCTAATAGAAGAGCCAGAAAAGGTAATGAATCTAGCATATCTTTCTTCTTGGTATACCAAAAGACAACTAAAAACAATAGAACTGATATTACAAAAAGGTCCGTATAATCTGGAAGGCCAAAGTAAGCCGCTGGAATAAAGGCGAGTACTGACATTCCTGGATATAGCAGATAATTTACAATTCCACCGTTCAATTGGGGCGTTACATAAATTGGATTTGGTTTTATGGTTTTAAAAACATTTACCATATTAGAATTTATGTAAGGATCCTTACCTTCTGTGAAAATTTTTGCAGCATAATATTGTATTATTATTTCATCAGTATAGGCGTTTGGAAAAATGGTTGAAACAACAAAAAAGACTTCAATAATTGATAAAATCAATCCTATATAAATAAGATAATTAGGAATTGTTTTACCCTTGAACAGTGAGGAAAAATATAGCAGTAAAAGGAATCCCACAATTACTAAAATCCACCCGTTCACAATAGCTGCTGTGTTTAGGTAAGATACAAAATCTATTGATAAAAAAGGAATTATGATGAAAGCGAAACCAGATAACGCATATCTAAATCTCTCCCAATAAATCTGATTATCGCTCATTTAATCAAATAGGTAATTATGATAAATTAATAGTTTTTTCCATACATTTACAGGTGCCATACCACCCCTTGGCTACCGCCAAAGTTTGTTGAGAATGATCCCAATATGCCTATGGCAGTTGCAAGCAAGTATCCCACACCAAATAATGTGAGTACGAATATTAACGCAAAGTATATTCCAGAACCAAGACTTGACATCATATTATATTTCAGGTATTTCCTAAACACTGTTCCCTTAGACTTTCTGTTCTTGTAGGTCCAGTAGTTATTGAGTAGGAAATTAGACAATATGGAAGCTTCTAAGGCAATAATTGCACCCAGGTATATAGACTCGTTCAAGCCTCCAACAATTATTCTCATCAATAGGAGATTTAGTATTGCGCCAGTCATACCTACAACAAGGAATTTTAACATCAGGTAATCAGAAAGACTGAGCAATAATTTCACGTATCTTATGAATTCACCCATTCCGAGTTTACTTTTTCCGTTCTTTCTTTTGTTGAATCTGTACGGAACTTCTGTAACATTTTTTGTTCCTGAGGCGACGAGAACCTCAAGTAATATCTTGTATCCATTTGATTTAATCTGCTCCGGTTTTATTATGTCTCTTCTAAAGGCAAAATAACCAGACATAGGATCCTTAATGCCTTCAGTCTCCTGAAGATTCATATGGGCAAGTAGGGTCGCAACTCTAGATATGGTTTTTCTCATAAGACTAAAATCAGATTGGCCTCCTCTAACGTACCTTGAGGCTATAGCCACATCCTTTCCCCTCCTCAGTTCTTTTAGTAATCTGGGAATAATTTCGGGTGGATGCTGGAGATCACTATCCATCACTACTACATATTTGCTTTCAGACTTAAGTAAGCCATCCCTTATTGCAGTAGCTATACCATTTTTTCCTGGTCTTTTGACAACAACAATATTACCGTATTTCTTACTAAGGCGTTCTGCAACATCAGCAGTTTTATCTGGGCTATTATCATCAACAACTACTATTTGGCCATCAAGCCCCATTGTCTCAATCCTGTGAATCAGTAGAGCAATGTTCTCAGCCTCATTGTATGTTGGAATGATTATGCTGACTTCGTTGATTGGTACCACCTCATAATTAAATAGCCAAATTCATAATCCTTATAATAACATTGCGATATTAATTCATATATAAACTTCCTCCGACCTTATTTTTTAAGCATGTATTTAAATGTATTTCAACAACTAACGAATTAAACTTCACTGCAATAAGTAAACATTGGGGTGTCGTTCCATTTAACGTCAAGCCAGCTCAAGAGATATCCATTATATGCCTCGATAATGTAATTATTGTTCAAACTTAAAAATTGATCTGGCTGATTGGTAAAAAGAGTAAACGTCTTCGTCTGATCGTGCGAGATAGAGGGATCGCCTGACGTATTCCATATGAATCCGTTTGGTGAATATAAAATTCCCCCTTCAAGGATTCTAAAATACAGTGGAAGGTTATTTTGCGGACCGCAATAGTAAACAGATACGTTAATAGAAGTTATGTAGGAACTATTGAAGGAAACCGGCTCAACATCTTTTATAAAGAGGTCTTTTTTATAGTTCATTTCATCATGTATTAAAACCATAAATGGGGATATTACCAAAAATGCTATTAAAATCACAACAAGTATCTTTTTTCGCTTTTCAAAGGCCTTTTTCAGGTTCCATAAACCAACGCCTGAACCAACCCAGTGAATTTGTTTGGGTTGGGACAAATAGTCCTTTTCTTTGAATAGGGGTGGAACGAATATGAGTGACAGAACCGGCCAAAATATTATGTAATTTTCAAGAAGCCTGTAATTGAATAGAAATATCAATATGGGAAAAGCAGTCATGGCATATTTGTTCCTTTCGAAACTATAATAGTAGTATATAATGGAAATTAACCAAACGCTTATCATCAAGGACGAGAAGAAGTTCGAGCCTGCGTATGGGATTATACCTAGAAATGAAAGTTGAGATATTCCAAATCCTATTCCGAGCAGTGGTGAAAATTCAGGACCTACAACTCCCCTTAAATAAGCTGAGGGATTAATAATTATAAAGGGTAAATTGAATACCAAGAAGGTTCCAAGGGTTATTAGAAGGAATAAGATTGCTCTTTTAAGTCCATATGTTTTAAATATGTAAATGAACAAGAAGGGAAATATTATGAGCGGTATTTGTTTGAAGGATAAGGCAATTCCATAAAAAATACCAGGCAAATATTTTTTGTTTATGAATAGTATTGATATCCCCATAAAAGTTGCCCATATAACGTCTGTTATTCCGTCGAATGAAAATAGTATGAAATTGATATTAAATATGGCAATTGCAGTCGCCAGTGGAGCTGCATAATCCATATCATTTTTAATGAAGCTTAGAGGAACAATACTTAGTAGAAATATGGAAAATAAGAGCAAAAGGACTTCCGGTTTTATGGAGAAAATTACAAAAGGTATCATTATCAAAAATGAAAGTGAAGGATACTGTAGAGAAGTCACATATCCACCAGTCATGGTCGGTGTAAAAAAAGAGGATGGGACACCTAAAGATTTTAAAGCGTGGATTGAGAAAATTATTCCATATGGATTATGGCCTAGAAGTAGTGCTTTTGCTGATAGCATCTCTATTGCCAGTTCATCAGTAATGGGAAAATTTACCGACATTCCCACTACAAAAGTAATTAACGAAATAATTAACACGCTAATCATGGAGAACAGGATCATGTTTTTCGGGTTTCTATTCCCATATTCACCCCTGCGTGATGCCAGAAGGATAAATATAAATCCCACGAAGGAAAGAACGAATTCAATGGCCAGAAAGAATGTAGAAGAATAGCCAACCAAATTGTAAATGGAATATGGAAGAAAAAGTATCATTATACCCATAGCATATAACCCAAAACGTTCTATCAGGGTCTTATAGTGGTTTTGCAATTTTTCTACCTTATCCTCCTCCATTAGATTTATGCACCCCATTCTGTTATATTCATCCTTAAATTTTCTATTCCATTTGCTCTTATACTGATATTTAAGTCTACTAAATAAGTTGTACTGGTTATAGTTCTTTCGAAATGAAATGATGAAATGTTTTCATCAATCACTCTATAATTTCCTAAATAGATTGATACGGGAATCGTTGATTTTGAAACCATTTCTCCAGAAAATTGAACATACCCCGGACTAATCAAGAAGATGTTTCCCAGATAAGTATTGTTGTGGAAATGAAAATCCGAAAGTGCAAGACTATAACTCGTGTTTCCATATATTAAAGGTTTACCTGTATATCCCAATTTAAATAGATATGCACCATCGTAATAAGCATAGGTCCCGTAACTATAGTTTTCAAGGTATCTATTTACCTGTTTATAGTACGTGAGCATGGTTCCATTATAATCAATCGGTTTCAAAAAATGGTAATTATATGGATCTGTTATTATATAGTCAGGTGGACCTCCGGAGGGGTTCTGACCAGGGCAAATATAATTATAACCTTGGGCAAACTGAGGAAAATTTCCTTGAATAAAAATAGATGAGCCTTTTGGTACGAGGGAAACAATTTTCATTAGTTCCGCATCTGTTTTGGTGGGCGCAACCTTTTCGTAGGTTTCATAAAAGCTTTGGGAGCCCGTCACCCAAGGATATATTACCTCGTTATCATAATTATGAGTATACAAATCTCCAATTGGTGTGTAAAAGGAAAAAAAGAATAAATTTAATAAGAGGATAGACACAAGTATTGGTCTCAATTTGCTCCCAATCTTTTTATTAGATGACATCCTCTTTATTGCCATTATAAAAGCAATGAACACAAATGGAGCATATAGGCTTGGATATTGGAAGAACATTAAATTTTCATATGGTAAATAATTATTAAAAAATACCATTATGGCGTAGGGAAATGTGATTAAAAGGTACTCAATTCCAACAATCGGCAGAAAAAGAAGCGGAATTATAGATCTTATGATAAATTCAAGTTTAAAAAAAGGATTTGAATACAGCGTTATGGGCGTAATGTTATTAACATAGTGGTTTACAAAATTAGTTCTATAATAAAGAAATGGAAGAGAAAAAATGAGAACGCTTAGAGCTAGTATAGCAAATTCCTTTTTAAAAAATCTAACCCCTCTATCTCCATTCCTAATTTTTTTGACTATTTCCATAAGAATAAACAAAAATATGATCACGGGCGCCATAAAGTCAGTTATTGTTGTAAGAACAGCAAAAAATGTCCATTTGCTGGAACCACTTTTATAAAGATAAAATGTTGTTAAAAAAAGGGTAGGGAAAAATGCCATAAAATGAAAATCAAACCAGTATACACCTGAAATGGGATAGTAGATGAAAAATAGTAATTCAACTAAAATTGATGTGTAATATGATAATCTGTACAAACGAGATATTAGATAAATGAGGACCCCTGAAAAGGCAAGAAAAAAATCCTGGTAAAAAAGAATAATCCATTCTTTTGGATACAGGGCATATACAGCACCTATAGGTATGTAGATGAGTTTGTTCATTGCAATTGGATATGGATTGGAAGGGGTACTCAAGAAATCAAGCTGAAGAACTCTATAGAGAAGAGCTGCGTTTACTCCCAAGTCAAATACGTTTTGGGAAAAAGCAAGATACCTCATATAAGATATTATTGAGAATACACTACCAAAAATGAGAGATATTGTTAACGGTATGATATTATCTTTTAAAAATGCATGAAATTTCTGAAAATTGTGTTTCACAAGCATTTTCTTTTCCTCTACTCCTCTCAAAGAGATCAATCTTCCTAATTTATGGGGAATAAAAAGATAGCATAAAAATATATATCATAAGAATAAGAAATTTGAAAAATGGCCCTAATTTATGTGCAATTCATTGCATGTTTTTAATTCATTGATGTGTTTTAACGTATAGGTTAAATTCCTAATTTCAATATTCGAATGGTATTTGATGGAAAAGAGCCCAATTAAAATATCAATAATCATTACAAATCACGAAAGAAAGAAATATGTGAAAGACGCTATAATTTCCGTAGTTAATACGCAAGAATTCAGTAATAAAATTTTGGAAATAATATTAGTTAAGGATTACTCAGATGAGGAAATCGAAAAATTTGCCCATGATAAAGGGGTAATTAATATTGATACTAATGAAGTGGACCTCGGAAAAAAACTTGAATTAGGTATCCTGAAAAGCCGGGGTGAAATAATTTGCTTTCTAGATGACGATGATATGTACCATCCTGGAAAACTCTCCTTTGTGACGGAAGTAATGTCAGACCGGGATGTAATTTTTGTGCACAATGATATAATCCAAATTGCTGAGGATGACAATTATGATTCTGTCAAAAGTAAATCTCCACTAAATGGTGAAGATAAAAATTTTTCAGTCCTAAGTCTAGATAATAAGCAGATAGGTGAAATAATGAAATACAGGACTGACTGGTATCTTTCCTCAATGGTTATAAGAGGTGAAGTTGCAAAAAAGTATGCAAACGTAATAGGAAAGTGCAAAAAAAGTTTAGATAAAGTTATTTTCCTATTGGGCGTAAAAGAAGGTAAAAGTATAGTTGTTTCAGAGAAACAGCTTACATTTTATAGGAAGCACATTAGCATAACTGGACTTAAGACTAATCTTAGGGAATTTAATAGATCAAGACTTGAATTTACAAAAGAATCTCTTAGAACTTTAAGGACAATCGAATCTATGGATTCGAAGGGCAATTCTCAGTTTAAGCGGTTCATATCCTTGATGCGATTGAAAATGGAGTCAAATGCAATAATTTACGGAGCCAAAGACATTGAAATAAGAAATGTGAAGAAAAATCTTCACAAGGCCATGTTAGAATCCAATTGTAAAGAATGCAAACAGTTACTCATTCTTCTTAGAGTAAATATGATTTCCAATTGGATAGCCAGCTATATTTATATGAAAATACAAACCAGAGGCATTTAATTTCAATTTTTTCGAGAGTGGTTTAACAAATTTCTATCAATTTTATCCAGAGCAACTCTTATGAAATCATTTTTATCATACCTTTCTCTCGCCCATATTCCAAGAACCGTCAAAAACATTGCGGGTACTGTTTTACTAATTTTCAATTTTGATCCTTCAGAGTCCTTCCATTTAATCCCTATTTCTCTGGGGCTTAGGCCCATCTTGATTCCATGAAAAATCATTGAGATATCAAATGTCCAGTCGAAAACCCGTACTTTTTTTCCTATCTCCTTTGCGTCTTTAGCATAGAAAATCTTAAGTCCGCATTGTGTATCTATTATGGGAATCCTCAAAAGCCCAAATACGTAATAGTGAAATAATCTGCTCAACACTATTCTTTTCAACGTCTGTCTTTTTTCAAGTTTGGCTCCTTTCACCCATCTTGAGGAAACCACAAATTCTCCTTTTTTAATATTTTTTCTCAATCGTTCCAGTTCTTCAGCGGGTACTGATCCATCAGCGTCAATATATGCAATAATCTCTCCATTTGCTGCATTTATTCCCTCCAGTATAGCTCCACCCTTTCCAAGCTTCCTGTTATAAGTTAATATCCTGCACTCACTGCATATACTCTTGGCAACTTCTGGTGTCGAATCATTTCCATCAAAAACAATTATAATCTCATAAACTCCTTTTACGGTTTCCATCAAATCTTTTAATATTTTCCCTATACGCTTTTCCTCGTTGTATGCGGGTATTATGATAGAAAGACCTTCCGATATCAACGTCAGGAGATTGTATCATAAAATTAAATGCTTTCTACTTATTAATTTAGGAAATATTAAAATAGTAGAAGAAACGAATTAATAAATAGGTTTAAGTTTTTCATATCATAGTGTATTCATTTGTCTTCTTTTTCCATAAAAGAGCATCAGTGTGATGGAACCTATAATATAAAAAATAGAACTTGCAGTGAAAAGGAAATGAAAGGAAAGGGGCGGGTAATCTCTGAATAGGTACAATATTAAACCGTATATGAGCGGTGAAAGTGTCGAAGCTCCTGAAAGAGATAGGTTGAACATAGATAATTGAGTCCCTGCAATGCTTTTATTTGCGAGGTCCCCAGCTAAGGCAATAGAAACGCTGTAATAACTTCCGTAAGTAGCACCGATAAAGGCACCCAGTATTAGGAATATCACGAATGAACTAAAGAATGGAATTAGAAAAGTAGGAACGGATGATGCTGCAGCTCCTATTATCAAGATACGTATCCTTCCAACCCTGTCTGATAAACGTCCTACTACTATGGACGATATAGAGGAAATAAATAAAATTAACAAACCCGCAATTCCTATTAGAATTTCTGGATTAGAAACACCTAATATTGTTTCAAAGAAATAAAATTCAAAATATGTCAATCCCATTATACCCATAAAAACAAAGAAACTACCAATTGTTAATATCTCCAATTTTTTGCTGTTTGAATCATGAATCATCTTCCAGTGAAAATGTTCATGTTTTGAAATTTCTACTAATTTTCTATGCCTACCTGAAATAAATGAAATAATCCCAGTAATCAGAACCCCAAGCCCTATGGCTGTTACACTTATAAAAAAGGGAAAGACCGTAAGAAAGTACGATGTGAGGCCAAATCCTATTGCAGAACCAATCAGTGTGTAGAGACCATTGATTCCCGAAGAGATTCCTCTCATCTCCTTATTTACGGTCTCAGAGAGAAGTGGCTGTGTCGATCCAATCGCTACATTGGAAAAATATTGAAGAATACCAAAGGAAATTACAATTCCATAGTATATACCAAATAACGGGATTGAAATGAAAGTACCTATCATTGTCATAAATGATCCAAAGAGGACAATAATGGATCTATTCCCGCCCCTCAACTTCAATTTGTCTCCTACAATGCCGGATGAAAGGTTCCCAAAGATGGCACTTAATCCTCCTATAAATGCAGCTATACCAAGGTAAAGTCCTGAAAATGATAGAGGCACTGATTTTTCAACTCCCATTGGTAATATAAGAGTTTCAAAGGAAATCCATAGATAGTTCATCCCGAGATATATGGAATTGAATCCAAGCAAAGATGTCAATCTTCCTTGTTTGTTCATCTTGTAATTTTCATTCGAATTCATCAGGTATTCACGCTCTTTTCAATTTTGACCTTTCTTCCTGTTCTCAATGGAAGTAGGAACATTATGGCCAACAGATAGAAAAGTGCCGTTATCTCAAACAATACAGTAAATCCAAATACAATATTTTTGGTAAAATAGTCTAAGATTGAACCGAATATGAATGGTGAAACGGCTGCTGAACCTCCAACTGCAATGTTATATATAGCCATATACCTTCCTGATGACTCTATGGGAGACATATCACTGGCAAGTGCCTTCGATACACTAAAAAATATACCGTAGCCTAACCCTGCGAATGTTCCAAAGACTAAAAAATTGTCGAATGTTGGAAACGTTGGAATCATGAACATTGCTATGGCTGATATAAAGGAGGCAAAAACAAGTATCTTTAATCTCCCTATCTTATCTGATATATATCCAAATAAAGCGGTTCCCAAAGCAGAAAAGAGTAAGACAAATATTCCAGAAATTGTTACAAGGTAGGCAGCATCCTTTGACAGTAAAACATCTTCAAAATAGTATAATTCAAAAAAGCTCAACCCACTTATTCCTAAAAAAAAGACAAACGAAGCCAGAACAAGAGTGGCAAATTTTTTATCAACATTTACTGACGAAATTATCTTTTGTCCTCTCCTTCTTGTCCCATGTTTTACAAAAATATGGTGCACATCATCATGTTTTATGGTTATTGCAGTTATTAATGCCGTTAAGAATAATATCACCGCCATAATAAGGAAACTTAACTGATAATGATGTATTGAAATAAGGTAACCAGTTAAACCCAGACCCAATGCATTTCCAAGCAATGTGAAGACGCCATTTATGCCGGTAGCAAAGCCCCTCTGTTCCTGCTTAATTAGATCTCTGAATAGTGGTTGGTAAGCACCTGATGAAATGTTTGTTCCTGTTTGAATTAAGATATATCCTATAAGACTCCCAATAAAGAAGTTTTGAATAAGCAAATCAAAAATAATAGACAATGATGCAAATAAACTTCCAAAAATTATATAGGGTCCCCTTTTACCCCAGAGGAAACTAAATCTGTCACTGATGGTTCCGAAAAATAAGCTTATCAATACTCCAATCCCAATACCTACGGCGGCTATGATTCCTAATAAAAATGAATTAGAATTTGAGTTCATCTGGATTTGTGTTGGTATAATTAATGATTCAAATGATATCCATACGTAATTTGTCCCAAGATGCACCGCGTTCATAGAAACAATGAAAGATTTTGATCTCCTTGTATATATCATGCAATTACCTTAAACCCTTATCCCCTATTATCAGCCGCCCTCATATTCTTACTTCAAAGATTTGTTTTATATTATTCCATATCCTTTGATTTACATCGTCCAACCCCGGGAGATCAATTTTTCAGTCTCATCCAGTTTTATAAAATTATAATTTCTAACTGATATAAAAAACTATAAGCTCAACACTTATAATTCTTATTATTTCCTCACAATGAAATTAAATATTGGGGATTTTTAAGAATTTCCGGGAGTTTAATTCCTTAATTGAAGACTTGTCTATGCAATTTAAAATCCGCAAATTAATACGTTCGATCGATTCAAGGCAAATCTAACTCCTCTTTGCAAGGAAGATTCCAATCAAATGTTACCATACTTATCCATCCTATTTAGATATTGCAAATTAAACCGTACTCTTAATTTCTCTCTCATTGGAGGTAAGGACAATTAAGGGAGAATTGTAATGAAGGTTCTAAAATTGCTCTAGATATTTATGTTATTGAAATTAAACTTATATCTTATCAATCATGAAAAGAATGCGTATTTTCAATTAAGCTTGCATTAGTGAATTGATATTCATATGAAATAATATACGATATTTTGAATCTTGCGATAGTTATTAATAGAAATAGCGCATAATTTCATATGCGGATTATTGGTTCTATCGATAATGCAGTCATGTGGAGTGCGACATATCACCTTATCTTTATCGATGGCGAAATGCTTAAGTTCAAAGTGATGGGTACGGAGGAAAGAGTACTCGATATATGGAATACTCAGATGACAAATGCAAATCGTATTATCCCCGTGGAGGGTCAAATAAGTAATTATAATATAACAAAGGAAGAAGTTGAAAAAATCATTCAGGAAAATTTAATCCGAGGCAAAGAAATCGAAGAAAATTTGGATAAAATTTTGGAAGATAAACCGGATTATCTAGAAGAAATACCTTATAGTTCCATTAATTCAGTCATTCTGACCAACGGTAGTCTTATTACATTACCTCATGTGGAGTTTAGATGTGCTAATAGACATTTGAAGTTTCATTTAGCACATGACAATTACCACGGAAGGGGAAAGCTTGAAAAGGATGTATTCACAAATTACACAAATACATTAAGAGAATCCTTCGGCGACCTACTTTACGTAAAAGGTAGTTAAGAATTTTTCAATTAAAAGTAGTAGAATCCAGAAGCCGCCGACGGGGTTCGATCCCGCGACCTCGTGCTTACCAAGCACGCGCTCTACCAGGCTGAGCTACGACGGCACTTATAGGGGAATGATTTAACATTAATAAATCTTACAAAGTGTGTTATCCTAAGATTAAAAGATTTCAAATATTAGAATATAATCGAATTCCATTAATTATTTCAGACTCAACAATACTTTGATTTTCCATGTAGCGAAGGTGGGCAATTGCTTCACCAACCGCGAAGTTTTGTTCCATGATATTCATACTGTCCATGGTCCTTCCACGACTCCATTTCATCCTTTTCGCAACATCATAGGCAGACATTTTATTTGTGTCAATTATTCTCTTTATCTCATCGATTCTGACTCTGTGATGGTTTTTTATCTGTTCTATTCTGTCATTAATTCTTGTGAAGGGGGACCCATGACCTGGAAACGCTGTTTTTAGTTTCAATTGCTCAGTTTTGGCTAAGCTTAACAAATATTCTCCAAGCATATCTTCATCTCTATCATAATAACTAATATTTGGTGTTATTCTTTCCAAAATATGATCTCCGGTGAAAATGATATCGCTATCCTTTGGAATAAAACAAGTTGACCCTGGGCTATGACCCGGCACATAATAAAATTCTATCTCATTAATTTCCTGAGGAATATTTTCGAAAATCTGGAGGTCTACCTTTTCATAATTTTTTAGTTCTATGGCCAAAGGATGATTGTCACCCATACTTTTAGTCATTTCATCAGGAACTCCCATTTCCTTCAAGAAGGATTTTGATTCATTCATAAAACCTGAAATATCGTTCTGAATGGACAAGACCTTGTTTCTATCTAGCTTATTTATGTAGACCGGAATGCCATATTTATCCTGAATTGATTTTGATCCTCCAATATGGTCAATATGCATATGGGTTAATAAGACTGCATCTAGTTCCTTGAAATTAACACCTTTTTCTTCGAGGAAACTCAACGCACTGCTATCCATACCGCTATCAACAAGAAACGAATGATCATCAGTTCTCAAAAGATAAACAGATGCAAATTTCAGGGCTCTTATTCTTATTGGAACGTAATATACTTCAACATTCATTTTTGGATATGTCTTCATCCATAATGCGATTTGTGTTGATACTTCTTTTTGATATACAAAACGAAATTGCCAAGTTCTACAATAGTCTAAAGATGAACTTATTTAGGTCTTCATTAAACAAATTAAAATTATTAAACCATCTATGGGATGAGGTTTAATTCATTAGGTATTTTATGTTTCGATGAATTCCATTGGCCTTAAAGAAACAAATTTTTTCATAATAAAATACGAGGGTATGGGAAGAATACATGCAATTATTCCTGCATAAGTAAGAAGAGTGGATACTGGGACGAAAGGCGTCAATAGTGTAAAAATTGTTGCCATAACGGGAGCAGATGCTGTAAACACCAGAAATACGACCGCATCTACTCTGCCTATAATTTCCCGAGGTACAATCCTAAGTATAATTGTAAATGAAGGGACTTCAATGAAAGAGGTTAATATACCTATTATAAACATGGCCGAAATATCAACATATAGACTTACACTACCTGAAATGATTAAGAGTAAAATTCCCATGGAAAGTACACTCAAAAACATAATAAGTGCATTTTCAAGTTTTCTTTCCATTTCCGCCGCAACTATACCACCCAGAAGAGTTCCAAGGGGTATCCCCAGTTCAAAAAGTGTAAATGCATTTGATCCTCTATGAAGAATTATGTGTATTATATCAGGTCCAAAAATCATCAATGACACAAAAAGCCCGTTTAGTAGAAGGGCAAGAATCATAACGGGAACTAGTATTTTAAGGGCACTTTCAACTTCACCTTTGATATATTTTTTCTCCTGTATTTTGTCTATTTTGAAAGGTTTTCCAGAAAACAATCCTATTAGTGAAAGTGCAATTAGGATATACATCAGATATTTGCTCGCCGAGATCAAAATTATTCCAGCCATAATTATTCCAAGAACATTAGATAAACTTGAGCCTATCTGATTCAAAGCTGAAATCTTTGAATCCTCTGACTCATCTGCAATTTCTCTGCTGGATTTTATGAATGCATCGAAAAGAATTGCAGTTAGTATTGAGGCCAGGATATCAACAATGTAGATAACTGTCAGAGTATTTTTAAAGAATAGGGCCGAATATGTGAATATTAATATTATGGTTGCTATAAAACCTACATATGAACTGTTCAATTTATCAAGTATTATACCTTCAGGCAGGCTAATTATGACATATCCAAGAAGTGATAATGTTGGAACAAGAGTTGATAAAAGGACCGAGTTATACTGAACAACTATGATCCACATGAAATAGAGGTTAAACACAAAACTTGAGGTTCTGCAAAGTGTTATTCCAAGCCACATAAGATAAATTTTTCTTTCGCTTATATTTCTAATATTTTTGATTGATATTTCTGTGGTTTTAGGATGCTTAGTTGCCCTTATCATTATGCCTTACCTCCGGTTATATATCCAACGAAAAACCCAATCCCGGATAGAACGGTAGTAGCGTAAGCATATAATATGGAAAATTCTGAAATTCCACCAAACCTTGACTCAGCCTTAATCAGATTTACTGTGAGAATAAGAATGACAAAAACGATAAGAATAATCGCAACAATAGAGTAAAGATGACTTTTATTACCTCTTAGAAGCAAATTAAACGCAAAACCCAAATTTATAAGGAGAACAGGAAAAATAAGGTAATAATAATCTATCAAACCAGAAACAGCATCAATCATTCAAAGGAATATTTACTATGTAGTAATAAATATTAAGTTTCCTTTAAGCATCTTTAAGAAGAGGAAAATTGTAATTTTATTTCAGCCGCAAATCAAAGGAACATATTTTCCTAAGATTAAGAAAAAACTTTGACTACATGCTAAAATTGTATTTCAAAAATATAAAAGATAGGGTCGTGAGTTTACATCTATTAGGTTTACTCTTTCCATAAAGCGAGTCTTTCACTGAGTTTTTTCATTAACACTTCAGGGTGCTATTGTACTTAGAAGTTTTCTGTTATTCTTTTTTCCCTTCTAACTGGTGGTCCGTGATTA
>NZ_JBLSDF010000016.1:0-40846 GCF_052315355.1 Cuniculiplasma thermophilum | reverse complement strand
CACAATAGAAGATAGCCTGAATGAACTCAGGAATGTTAAGAAGGAGAGGCAAATGAGAAACAGCACCGAAGGAAAAATAAATAAATCGGATGCAATTACATGAATGTCATTGAACTTTTTTCATAGAAGAGACAAAGTCGTGAGGATATGTGCCCTCGTGGTAAATCCCTATCAATGCCAGAAAGAGACCACCAATTATAAAGAACGAGAAACCCACAATTTCAATTTTATTCTTTATTTCTCTAATCATGGAAATGGAAAAAGCTCCTATTAGAATTCCAGTAACAATCAGGCCGTAATTATACACAAAGGGATATGTAGGGGACGGATGTCCATTATTTTTAAGGTTTCCTCCTCCCAGGTCGCTAAGGGCATTAGAAGTTATTTTAAACCATGGATTTAGCCATATTGCAACTCCTATTGTGATCCATGCAGACATAATGGCTAAAACACCTAAAATCAAAGGTATCCTTTCCCACATTTTGTCCATTCTACTGGTCTTATTCACATTTTATGATTGACTATGGAATATTTAATATTTCCAAATCATCGAGAAAATGATCAGTGAAAATTATGAGAAATATTTATTTTGAAGCTAAAAATACATTAGAATGGGTTTGAGCAAGAGAGATCTTACCAGAAAGAAGAAGAGCATTGAGGGAAAGATTGAGGAACTGGAGGCTAAAATAAAAAAGAATCCAATGAACAAACAGTTGCAGGAAGAACTTGCAGATTTGAAAAAGAAACTGGATAAGATAGAATAATTTCATTGATATTTCCTGTAATTTTCAAATTTTGATTTTTGCCTTTATATCCGTCCACAGTAACATCTCTCATAAGGAAGATCATATTGCAAGATATGATCAAAATCTGGCACCTTGATATACTGCCAATGGGCAATTTCTATGAATGATTTATTTTTATCTCACATCTGGCGAAATTAAAATAATTTATTATACATGAAAGGATGTTTATTCATGCCTCCCGGGAAACTAACTAGGAGCCAAAGGAATTTTATTGAAAAATTAAGTCAGGAAACTTCGGAAAAGAGTGAAGAAGTTCAGCATTATCTCATAGAGAAAGGCTTAGGATCAATAGATGAGCTTTCCGTGAGTGATGCATCCACACTGATTGAGAAATTAAAATCCATGAGTTCTCCAATTGGCGCAAGAAAATCTTCCAACGCAACCAAAAAGCAGATAATTTTCATTAAGAATCTTCAGTCATCAAGTGAAAGGCTAGAAGTCACTGAGAAATTTCTTAAGGAACACGGAAAAGGAAGTCTGGATGAAATATCCATGGAGGAGGCATCTCTGCTGATTGATCTTCTAAAGAATACAACTGGCGGAAACAGACAATCCGATGAACCAAAGCCCGCGTCACCTAAACAGCTGGATTTCATTGAAAAATTGCAATCTACTGAAAGAGAAAAGAAGATCGTTTCTGATTACCTTGCACGGTTAAAGAAGGGAAATATAGATGATCTTTCCTCAAAGGAGGCAAGTGCATTGATTGAAAGATTAAAATCTTAACAATAAAAACCATTTGGAAGAAACATGATCGGTTTGGAAATTCATACATAAAACAATATATTAATAACGTAGAGGTGGAAAACGGGAAAAGAAATTTATGTCCTTATTATTATATGCCTCTATGTCAGAAGACCTCTACCTGGAAGGAGAAGAAAAGTTTGGTTTCTTCACATCACGGGGGTATTCCATTTCTCGGCTTGTTCCCACAATGCGACATTTCTATGATTTTGTTCTCAAAGATCTCAAGAGATTTCAATTTCAAACCGTTTTGGATATAGGTTCAGGGGATGGATATGTTCTATCAAGACTCGCAATGTCAGGTAGAGGCCAGAAATACATAGGAATTGATCCATCACCACACATGGTTTATGTTTCCAGTAAAAAATGGAAAAAGATTCAGAATGTTAGTCTCCAGTTTATAATGGGCTCAAGCAGGCAAATACCAGATGGCATAAAGGCAGATCTGATTTACACCACCCTTTCTTTTCATCACTGGAAAGATAGAGAGAGCGCCATACCCTACATAATGAAACATCTGAACACAGGTGGTTCATTTAATATATACGAGGTTGAATACCATGGTGAACTAAGCAGAAAAGTTGTAAAATCTCATACGGTTAACAGAGATATGTTTGAAAAAATCGCAGAAAGTCTGAAAATAAATTATGACATTTATGAAAATGACGGATTCATAAGATGTTCCTTTAAAAATTGAATCCTTATTCATATAAATTTTACACTAACTCATTAAAGGCATATAATCAATCATCATTCTGGCGCTCAACTTTCTTATTGGCGCCCCTCCATGCTCCCATTCCTCCAGCAAGATGGGATATATTCTCATAGCCATTCCTCTTTAAAATCCAGGCCGCCTTTCTGCTTCTATGCCCAGTTGCACAGACAAAAAGGTAATTTTGATTCTTATCAAGATCCTTCAATTTCTTCTTAATCATTGAAAGAGGTATATGCTCCACCTCAGGTATATGGCCATGTCTGTATTCCTGTTCAGTCCTCACGTCTATAACCTTAGCAGATTTTTCATTTATTGTTTTCTCAACTTCATCCGGTCCTAGATTTTTTAAACCCGGAGGCTCCTTAAAGTAATCCATTAAACTCATATTTATAAATCAACATTTACAGTTTAAATCTTTTCCCGGCTATTTCCTGATATTCTTTCTTATAATGTATCTTATGCAATCCATAAATCTGTCATGATGGTCTGAGGCCTTAAGACAGATGTAGTCTATTATATCCTTATCATTAAGTATTCTATCCATCGTCATCCTGTCAGGATCAATCTCAAGCATGTGGTTCTTTTTAAAAGATTCAATTTTTCCCCTCTTCTTAATGATCTCATTTATGATATCGTCAGTTTCCATGATATTCTCTGTAATCTTCTTTTCAATATCAGGAACAGATATACCTGTCTTCTTGGATATATATTTTACAGACTTATTCCTGCATCGAAGTTCAAAGATTTTCTCTATATCCATGTTTCTGTATTTTAAAATTAAAGTTAAACCCATCTGAAAATTCAATACCATAATCTCTGATCCCCGGGAAGACATAATTAGCTAACATCTAAGCCATTTCTCTTATCTTTGGAGAGAGCATTTGAACTTATGAGAATCGCAATACCGTCGGAAGATGGATATGTTGGAGGTCCAGGCGAATCCAGGGAAGTGGAGATATATTCCGTGGAAGACAAAGTATCGAAATTTATTGAGAGGTATGAAAATCCTGCACTTAAGGCGGAACACACCAGAGGTATATTCATGATAAAATCGGCCATGGAGAAGGGCTGTGAAATTCTTATATTGGGTGAGGCCGGGGCACCAGCATTCAATTTCACCAAGGGGAGAATAAAGATATACAATGGAAAGGGAATGAAGACAGAAGAGGCCATCAACAGTTTTTTAAATGGAAATCTTAAGGAAATGACTGGTCCAACGGAACATGGAAACCATCACAATCATCAGGAAAAAGGAAAAAACTAGGATATATCATTAATCACATATTTCCTTATTTTAAGCAGCAATTCATTCTTCTTTTCCCATGAGGGATTTTCAATATATCCAAGTTCAATTCTCTCATTGAGAAAATCCGCATACAATTTCCCAGAATCCGTGTGAAAATGAAGTAATCCCTTTCCCCTGTAATAAAAATGTCCGTAGGATTTTTCTTTTATTTTTTCAATTTTTCTCAATTCTTCTAGTAGATCACGAAGATTTAAGAGATCCTCTTTTGTAGAGTGTTTCATTTCCGTTCTCCCATTCGTCAGTATTTTATAGAATTTTCCCATGGTATTAGATGGAGAATTATGGGTCAGAGAATAGTAAAAGTGGTTCTGAAATAGGTTTTTCAAGGTCTTATATGGATCTTTCGGTTGACCCCTATGAGGACTTTTACAAATATTGTAATGGAAAATGGCTCGAAAATAACCCAATCCCTGAGGACAAATCAAGCTGGGGTTCATTTTTACAGCTCAGAGAACTGAATCTGGCCAGGCTAAAAGATATAGCTGAGGAGTGCGCCAAAAATTGCTCAGAGACAGAAAAATCCAACAGGGATCTTGTTGGGAGATTTTACAAATCCATCATGAACAGGGATGAAATAGAAAGGAGAAAATTTGATCCTGTGAGGCCCCATATGGACAGGATAGACTCTGTTAAGAACTTTGGAGAGCTTTTCGAAAGGGTAATTGAACTGCATAAATCCGGTATATTTCCCCTATTCACAACTATGTCAGCGAGCGATGAAAAGAATAGTTCCATATATGCATTCTATATGTTTCAGGGAGGTTTGGTTTTACCAAACAGAGATTATTATTTAGATGAAAAATTTGAGGATGTAAGGTCACATTACAAGGAGTACATAATTAAGGCGCTAAATATGTATGGAATGAGTGAAGAAGAGTCCAGAAGTAACGCATCTATAATTATGGAGTTTGAAACATCACTAGCAAAGGTTAGCAGAAGACAGGAGGATTTAAGGGATCCTGAAAAAAATTATAATAAGATGAATCTAAATGAATTCCATAAAACCTACGGGTCTTTGGATTTGAGAAAATATCTCTCCCTTATGGGTGTGGCAAAGGCAGACTATGTTATAGTTGGGCAGCCAGAATTTTTTGCCTTTGTTTCAGAAACTTTGGGTGGAAAGGATCTCTCTCAACTGAAGACATATGTAAAGTGGAGCATACTGAACAGCTTTATGCCAATGCTCCACAAAGAGGCCGAGGATTTACATTTTGATATGTTTATGAGAAAAATAATGGGACAGAAGGAACAGGAGGAAAGATGGAAAAAGGCAATAAGAACTATTGATGAATTAATCGGAGAGGCTCTCGGAGAGTTATACATGGAGAGGTACTTCGGGGAGGAATCCAGAAGAAGAATGGACACAATGATCAGGGATATAAGGGAGGTATTTAGTGAAAAGATCAAGAAACTTGAATGGATGAGCGATGAAACGAAGGAAAGGGCATTACATAAGTTTTCCAAATTCAGGGCAAAGATTGGAGGTCCTTTGAAATTAAGAGATTATTCATCTATAGAAATACTTGAAAATGACTATGTGGGAAACGTTCTCAGATCAGCTAAGTTTGAGGTACAAAGGCAGGCAAAGAGAGTTGGAGAAGAGGTTGACAGGGAGGAATGGGGAATGACTCCACCAACCGTAAATGCCTACTTTGATCCTACAAAGAATGAGATTGTCTTCCCAGCAGGAATAATACAGCCACCCTTCTTTGATCCCACAGCTGATGACCCTGTAAATTATGGGGGCATAGGGGGCGTTATTTGCCACGAAATAACCCATGGATATGACGATCAGGGAAGGCGTTATGATGAGAACGGAAATATAAGGGACTGGTGGACTGAGGAAGACGCAACGAAATTCATGGAAAGAGCCAAGATGATTTCCGATCTATATGGATCTCTTGAGGTTGTACCAGGATTTAAGGTGAATGGAAATTTAACTCTTGGAGAAAACATTGCGGACTTTGGTGGGGTCAGCATATCTTATGCTGCACTTCAAAAGCATTTTCAAAAGCATCCTGAGTTGAGGAAAGAAATAGATGGATTTACTCCTGAACAGCGTTTCTTCATATCATGGGCTCAGATTTGGAAAGAAAATTCAAAAGTGGAAAGATCAAAGATGCTGGTATCCATAGATCACCACTCTCCTGGAAAATTCAGAGGTGTTATTCCGGTGTATAATCATCCAGAATTCAAAAAGGCATTTAAGTCTCCTAAAGGCCTTGAAAAACCCATATATGACAGGACAATCACCATATGGTAAAACACCCTTTTTTATAAATTAGGAGTGCGCAAAGATGTCAGTGCTTACAGAAGAAGATGGACCTGTGCTTATTGTTAAACTGAACAGACCTGAAAAGAGAAATGCAATCGATCTTGATATCGCGGAATCCCTGGAAGAAATATTCTCATCCTTTGAAGAAGATGACAAATTAAGGGTTGCAGTGATCTATGGAACGGGCGGAAACTTTTGTGCCGGTGCAGATCTTACAGATCTTGAGAGGTTATCGAAGAGGGCTATGAATATAAATGGTCCCCTTGGTTTTACAAGAAAAATCTTAAAAAAACCAGTCATTGCAGCCATCTCAGGATACGCAGTCGCTGGAGGGTTTGAGCTTGCACTATGGGCAGATTTCAGAATATGTGACTCAACATCAAGATTTGGATTCCTTGAAAGGAGGTTTGGTGTTCCTCTTATAGATGGAGGGACACAGAGGCTCCCTATAATCGCCGGTCTTGGAAACGCTCTCTATCTAATTACCACAGGAACCCTGATAGACTCAAAGGAGGCAATGAGAATGAATATTGTAAGTGAAATATGCTCAAATCCACTGGAAAGGGCCATTGAGCTGGGCAAAATAATATCTGGATTCCCAAAGGAAACATTAATAGGTGATAGAATGGCAGTTTTTGATGGGATACGGATTACAGAGGGTATTTACCGGGAAGCAGTTCTTGGCTCCCGTATTATTAATCGTGGCATTCACATCCAGGGTGCAAAGAAATTCATGGATGGTGAGGGGAGATCGGGAAAACCTCTCTAAAATAGTATGGAGTTTTTGTAAAAATTAATTTGTTCACCTGAGCGCGATTTCCTTTAAGAATCTACGATCTTTGCATTTCCTTGTGATCATAAAATCCTTTGCCAGATTTCATTCCAATCCAGCCCGCGTCTACTAGTTGCTTGAGTGTTCTGGGCGGCATATAAAAGTCCCCAAGGTCCTTTCTGAAACTCTCCATAACGTGGTATACAATATCGATACCAACGTAGTCAGCAAGTTCAAATGGTCCCATTGGCATTCCCGCACCTTTTTTCATTCCTATATCAACAGTTTTGTAGTCCGCAATTCCAGATTCCACAACCTTTACAGCTTCGCTTATCATGGGGATCAGTATTCTATTGACCACGAATCCTGGTGATTCCTTCGCTCTTATTGTAACCATCTCTTCTCTGTTGTTTCTCTTTCCCTTGAAGAATTCCATCACACTGCTCACCACATTTTCATCTGTCTGAATGGCAGGAACCACCTCAATGAGAGGCATCAGATATGCAGGGTTGAAAAAATGAATTACAATTACCTTCTCAGGGTGTTTATAGTGAGATGCCATCTCTGTAATGTTAAGAGAGGATGTGTTTGATGCCATAATGGCATCATCCTTTAGAAACTCTGAAATTTCACGAAAGAGTGAATTCTTGACAGATTGGTCCTCGAAGATTGCCTCAATAACAAGATCCATATCCCTGAAATCATCGAAAGTGTCAGTGACCTTGAGATTTCTCATTAGATTCTCAACATCAGGCGGAGATGGGAAATGTTCCCTTAATGTTTTTTCCTGATCTCCTGATAATTTAACACCAAACTTTTCCATTCTCTTTATTTCTCTTTCAGGAAGATTCTTTGTGTATTTCTCCATTTCAGAAAGATATTTTCTAACGTTTTCCTTTCCCCTTTCTGCAAGTTTTAAATTCTGGTCCTTTAATGTTACACTAACTCCGTTAAGAATCAGCACTTCTGCAATTCCTGAACCCATTGCCCCTGCTCCAACGACGCCCACTTTCTTTATTTCCATGGCTGTAGAATTGCTACATGATAAATATCTGTTTTTCCCCAACCATGTTTTTTATAAGGAAGTTTTGGGAATTTCGATTACTCTTTTTTAACTTTTTTCTGAGCGATTACGAATATCAGAAATATGTGACAAATCAGTCTTTAATTTTGTAAGAATAAGTTTCAAAAAATACACTAATATTATTTATAAATGGTCGATCACCTGTGAAAAGTATAAGAAATATAGTTTTGTTCTGGGTTATGAATAATAGTTCAGAAAAGAAAACTGGAGCGCTATTGATACTTATTGGCTTGCTTGAATTTTATTTTCTAACAAATATTGCGGCTTTTTTACAACCAAGTTATAGTGTATCAAGAAATTCAATAAGCCATCTGGGTATTGCCACTGATCCATTTATCTTCAATGGAGCCATAATTGTTCTGGGAATTCTGGAAATTATAGGTGGATATTTCTTCAGAAATTATAGTAAAGGATTTTTCATCTTCATGATTCTGGGAGGGATCGGTTCGGCTGGTGTGGGAGTTTTTAATGAGCACTTTGGGCTAATTCATCTTATATTTGCACTTCTTGCATTCCTTTTCGGATCAGCAGCATCCTACATAGTATTGTACAGAGAAAGAAAGGTAGTCACTGTGATATGGGCCATACTTGGAACAATCTCAATAGCTGCTCTTGTTCTCTTTGGGATAGGAATTTTAGGAAAAGACAGTTTCTTCTATTTTGGTCTAGGTGAGGGAGGTATGGAAAGGATGATACTTATACCGGAGGTTCTGTGGGCGCTTGGTTTCACTTCCTCTGTCCTATACAGTGATTAATCTTTTTAAAAACCTATTATTAAGCCACTGGAGGGATTTGAACCCCCGACCTGCTGATTACAAGTCAGCTGCTCTACCACCTGAGCTACAGTGGCCATAAAGGGTTAATCATTCTTATTAGAAATACTTTAAGACTCGGGCTAATTTCACTAAGTAATTCATCCAAAATTTAAACACTATGTTTGGTTTTTTTGCATTTGCATAGAAGAGGATTAAAAACTTGTAAAAACAAAATTTAGAATCACCCCTGCAATGATATAAGGTACACCATCTCCTAGGTATATTAGGGTCATTATGAGTTGTTCTCTGTTAATTTGAGTAACATCGTGCTCCTTAAGGGGTGCCTTAGCAATAAAGACGTTTTCTATATATTTGTTAGCACCAAGATCATAAAACGCTCCGAAAAATATAACTACAATCCCGAGAAGAACCAAAAAAAGTGGAAAAGCGTCAGCATAACCACGTTTGTTGAAGGTGAAAAGAACTATGGCCGCTATGATCATGGAAAAAAGGATAGCAAGAACAGGGAGAGCCAGCAAGAATCTTGTTCTTCTGACTTCATTTATCCTGTTATACTCTTCTTCAGTCATCTTGATTCTCTTCTCTCAGGTCACCCTCCTCAAGGTTTTCTGCTTCCTTCATGGTGTAGTTGGGAGTAAGTTCCTCCTGAGTGAAGTGACAAAGGTAGTATCTTCCATCAACGTTTATCATTTCAGGATCCTCCTCTTTACATACATCCTTCCTGAAAATGCATCTTCCATAGAACCTGCAACCTTTCTTCGGATTTATGGTACTACCTATCTCGCAAACAATAGAGAGATTTTTGTTTACCCAATTAGGTCCTATACTAGGAACCGCTGAGATCAATGCCTTGATATATGTATGGAGGGGATTTTTTATTAATTCTTCGGAACGCCCAAATTCTAGAATCTGTCCTAAGTGCATTATAAAAATGTAATCTAAAACGCATCTGGCTGATGCAATCTTCTACGAATCAATTTATCATAAAATAGGAAAAATTGTTAAACCTATTTTTATTAATGTTCTATGGTAGAAGATAGAGTAATACATGCTCCAAGAGGTAAACAGCTCAATACACGAGGATGGCAACAGGAAGCCGCTTTAAGACTTTTGATGAATAATCTGGATCCAGAAGTAGCAAAGGATCCAAAAAATCTAATTGTATATGGAGGAAAGGGCAAAGCTGCGAGGACATGGAGAGATTTTGATGAAATTATTGCCATGTTAAAGGAATTATATTCTGATGAGACCCTCATAATTCAATCTGGAAAACCTGTTGGAGCCTTTAAAACAACAAAGTTTTCCCCAAGAGTTTTAATTGTCAACGCACAGATAGTTCCAAGGTGGGCGACTGATGACATTTTCTGGGATCTGGAAAAAAGGGGCCTGACCATGTTTGGTCAGATGACTGCGGGTAGCTGGATTTACATAGGTTCTCAGGGAGTTTTACAGGGAACCTATGAAACCCTGTTTGCACTGGCCAGGAAAGAATTCAATCAGCCAGACCTTAAGGGAAAATGGGTTCTTACAGCTGGGCTGGGAGAAATGGGAGGTGCTCAACCTTTGGCGATCACCATGAATAATGGTGTGGGGATTATAATCGAAGTAGATCAGGAAAAAATTGACAGAAGGATTAAGGGAAAATATCTGGATGTACAGGCCAAGGATATAGAGGAAGCACTCAAAATAAAGGACGAAAATATAGAAAAGAATGAACCAATCTCCATAGGTGTCTTAGGGAATGCAGCTACCATATACGACTATCTTGCAAAGAAAGGCATTGTTCCTGACGTTGTCACAGATCAGACCGCTGCGCACGATCTCAATCTGGGGTACATCCCAGAAGGATACGACATAAAAACTGCAGAGGAGTTCAGAAACAGGGATATGGAAGGATACATCAAAGCAGTCAGGAACAGCATAGTAAAGGAAGTAAGAGCAATTTTAAAATTCAAGGAAATGGGTTCGAAGGTATTTGATTATGGAAATAACCTTAGGACTAGGGCAAAGGAATCAGGAGAAGAAAGGGCCTTTGAAATTACAGGGTATGTTCCTGCTTATATAAGGGATCTGTTTTCCATTGGTTCTGGCCCATTCAGATGGGTTGCACTTTCAGGCGAACCTTCAGACATTTTTAAAATTGACGACGCAATTATGTATCATCTGGGATACAACGAGCATCTGGTACAGTGGCTGAAACTTGCGAAGGAGAAGGTTAAGTTTCAGGGTTTGCCTGCCAGAATATGTTATGCAGCATACGGTGAAAGAGAAAAGATCGGTCAGATAATCAACGATCTTGTTCACGACGGAGAACTGGTTGCACCAGTTGCCATAGGTAGAGACCATCATGATACTGGTTCAGTGGCTTCTCCCTTCAGGGAGACAGAGGCCATGAAGGACGGAAGTGACGCTATAGCAGACTGGCCAATACTAAACGCTCTTCTGAACGTGGCCTCTGGAGCCACATGGGTTTCGGTCCATCACGGGGGTGGTACGGGAATTGGAAATGCAATACACGCAGGTTTTGTCCTTGTGGCGGACGGTTCCAAAGAGGCAGAGGAAAAAGTAAAAATGGTTCTCAATGCAGACCCTGGAATTGGTGTCATAAGGCATGCCGATGCTGGATATGATAGTTCGAAGGAGCTCATAAGAAAGGGTGTAAGATTTAAAACACCATATTATGGTAATGAAGAAAAGTAATCCACACTTCTCTTTTTTATAAATAGATTACACTGTAAAGATTTTAAAACCAATTTCTTCTTACCTGTTATGGCACTCAAAGGAGTATTAATGGCTGGAGGGAAGGGTACAAGACTCAGACCCATCACTTACGCAATTCCAAAACCACTGGTTCCCATAGCAGGTCTTCCCTGTATCGAATATTCTTTAAGGGCATTTCATGAAGCTTCCATTGATGATGTTATAGTAACTACAGGATATAAGTTTGAATCCCTGATAAGCGGGCTCATCAAACAGGAGAGAAAGGATGGTCAGAAGGTTTTGTTTTCTGTAGAAAGAGAACCTGCTGGAACAGCTGGAAGTGTAAAAATAATTGAGAACTTTCTCGATGATACATTTGTAGTTGGGAGCGGGGATGTTTTGGCAGATTTTAATATAACAGAAGCTCTTGAAAACCATAAAAAAAGTGGAAATGTGGTTACAATATTACTTACGGAAGTTGAGGATCCAACTCAATTCGGCATAGTTGAAACTCAGGACGGCAAGGTCAAAAAATTTCTTGAAAAACCTACCAGGGAAGAGGTATTTTCAAATAAGGTGAATTCTGGAATCTATATTTTAGAACCCGAAGTCCTTAAGCACATTCCGGAGGGTATGCAATACGATTTTGGAAAGGACCTGTTTCCAAAGTTGCTTAAGGAGGGTATTACAATCAATACATATGAAGCAAAGGGTACGTGGCTTGATACGGGAAGACCTAGAGAACTCATCCTTGCCAATCACCTTATAGTATCAAAATACGGAAAAGAGGTGAATAAGGAACTAATTAATGGTAAGATCATAATGAAAGAGGAACCGATAGGCAGCAAATATAGGATCGAGGGAAACTGTTATCTTGGGGAAAACGTGAAGATAGGGGAAAATTCCAAGATTAGAAACAGTACAATCTATGAAAACGTCACCATAAGCGACAATGTCACTATTGAGGATTCCATTATATTCGATGGCTGCTCCATAGGGAGTGAAAGTGAAATTTCAAAATCCGTTATAATGAAAAATACAAACATCGGAAAGAAATGTATACTCTCCAACAGCGCTCTCTCTTCCAATCTAAATTTGCAAAATGGATCAAGGATATATGATGTAAATCTGTCATCAGAATCTATGAACAATCTGGACTGAGGAAATTGAGAAAATCTTTAATTTTTTAATGAAAAAAGAAAACAGAGTACTCAATGACAACAGAATTTAGAAAAGTAAATTTATGGTCAGAGAAAACCGGCTTTTTGTAAGATCAGGAGATCCTCAGTGGTGAGCTGCTCTCCCTTCTTGAATTTTTCAAAGAGGTCGTTCGCCCTATCTTGAAGTTCTCCCTCCTTTTCCTTCTTTCTTGTGGCCCTGTTTTTAGCTCTAACTCCACCAAGCATTTTTTCTATATCTCTCAGCTCATTTTTGGCCTTAATAAATTCCTCGTGCTCTTTCTCTGATTCTTTGTTATATTTAATGAAAAGCTCGTGAAACTCATCGGCCTTCTTCCTAGTTTCATCGAGTTCCTGAAGTCCCTTATTTATCTCTTCTCCAATGGAATTAATCCTGGCAGAAATCTCATCTATCTCCTTTTTAAGCTGATCGACGATTTTCTTCTTTTCATTAACCTTGGCAGAAATCTCCTTTACCTGGTCATTCTCCTTGATTTCGCTCTCAAGTTTTTCCTTGGATTTTCTAATTTCGTTAGTGAGTTTTCTTATTTCAAGTACAATCTTCTGTTCATCCTTCTTTTCAAGCGGCTGAGTCTGTTGAACCTTTTCCAGTCTTTGTAACTCTTTCTCTTTCCTTCTAAGTTCAGCAGGATCAACACCTACAGACTTCACATTTTCCTTATTTTTTCGGAGTTCCTTTCTTAGTTCGGAAAACTCCTTGTAATGGGCTTCCTTCTCATCTCTCATTTTCTGTATTTGCTCTATAAGTTGCCCCTTTTCATCTATCTTTTTCATAACAGCTTCTCGCATGCTTTTGGATTTCTGGTTAAGTTTATCTCTCTCTTCGGCGTAATAATGACTTTCCTGAGAAAGCTCATCTCGCTTCTTTATATGATCCTCTACCAGATTTCGCAAAATCTCTCTTTTTTGTTCAAGGTCAGGAAGAACGTCACTCATAATGATCAGACATCGCAGTGATTATAACCCTTATTTTTCCTTATAATATATAACTTTCGTATTGTTTCATTTCTATAAACATAGTATTTTTCTCTTCACTTTTTCAATAGGATTAGGCTATTTCTCATTTGTCTGACAAATGACGACATAATTGCAATCTTAATTCCTGCTCATCTCTTTTTCTATCTCCTCATTGATAGATCTGACATATCCTTCCGGATCATTGGAATTGTATATGCTTCTGCCGATTATAACATAGTCAGATCCATTGCGGACCGCCAGGGCAGGAGACCCGCCCTGAGCACCTATGCCAGGTGTGAACACCTTTAAATTACCCTTGTCTTTTGAAATTTCCCTTAAGAGATTGTAATCATTACCTGGTGCAATTATTCCATATGCTGATGTATTTTTCAAATCGTTCAAAATTCTTGCATGGAGTGGATTTAAATATCTGTCGGCTCCATCATTACTCATTGAGACTACTCCTATTACTTTCACTCCCTTTGATGCGTCTATGAGGGCCTGAATGGAATCTGTTCCGGGGAAAACATGGGCTATTACACCAAAAGGGTCCCTTTCTCCTATTATTTCCATTATCATCCTGTTGGTGTTAGGTATATCGGCAATTTTTAGATCACATATGACTTTACCATAACTTGAAAGATCCCTTATTATGTCCACCCCACATGACAGGATTGTTGGCCAATTTATTTTTATGGCAAAAATCTCTTCTTCCAGTATTTTTGCCAACCTTAAGAGTCGATTTCGATCAGTCAGATCGAGAGATGCAACTATTTTTTTATCCATGGAAGGTGTAAGATTTATATAATGATTAAATTTGTCATTTTAGAGTAAGGATATCTTTTATATTTACGGTAAAAAATTGAAAAATTAAATCCAGCTTTTACTGTATTGGGTCAATTCCATCATCTTCTTCCCCAAACAATTTTCCGTTCATTCTCTCTCCGGATCCGATAATGTATGGCGAATCAACTCCGGTAAATACAAAGAATATCTTTATGTTGCTTCCCATCTGCTCTTTATTGTCAATTCCAGCAATTATTTCGCAATCTTCATTCATCATCTCTTGGACTTTAGTAAGTGCCCTGTCAAACTCCCTCATCTTGATATCTCCACCTATGATTCTCATCAGGCATCCCTTCGCTTTGGATATGTCAACATCAATAAGTGGGTTGTTCAATGCTTTTTCGATTGCAAAATCTATTCTGTTATCGCCTCCTGTGGAATCACCAATAGCGATGTAAGCAGCCTTTGATTTTGACAGAACCTTTTTCAGATCCTCGAAATCAATATTGATATGACTTCTCTCATTTATTGTTCCAACAAGACCTGTTATTTGCTCCATGATAAATCTATTAGTTACCTCGAAGGATTTCTGAAGATTTGATTCAGGAGAAATTGTTTTGAGTCTATCGTTGGGTATAACAATTATGGTGTCCGAATTTTCTGCCAGGTAGGGAAGCCAGTTTTTTGCGTTCATCATTTTTGCCTCTCCCTCCTCCTTGAAGGGCAACGTCACAAAGGTGAAAACCATAGCCTTGTTTTCCCTTGCAAATTTAGCAACAACAGGTGCACTTCCAGTTCCTGTTCCGCCTCCCAGAGTTGCTACCAAGAAAATTATGTCAGAATTGGAAGTGGCCTTTTTCAGTACTTCCTGGGTGTCCATGGCGGCCTCTTTTCCCTTTTCAGGATCATTCCCGGCCCCATAGCCATGTGTAACTTTTTCTCCAATTAAAATTTTTGCATTAGCTTCTGTCTCTCTTCTTAAATGTGAGGCGTCTGTGTTGATCGCTATAATTGCGGCCCCTTGCATACCGCTTCTCTTCAGGCTTGTTACAGTGTTGCAACCTCCACCACCACAACCTATGACTCTTATCTTTATACTGGCCTGTTCAGCTAATCTATCTATTTCATCCTCTTCCATTACCGTTTCCAAAGTGGACACCTGTATGACAATTGTCATCGAAGTATTTTAATATTTTGCAAAAATGAGAATAAGCTCACTTTCTATATGGATTGGATATATTATTTTAGCAATTAAAATTTTTAATAAATAGTAAGATTATAATATTGGGTATTCTTAGATATTTGATATAATGCTGGATTATAGTACCCGTGGAATCGTAACTGCATCATTTGATGATCTACAACAGATAATTCTCAATCCAGATATTTTTTTAAAGTCCAACCCACACACCTATTCTATCAGTAAAATATCCCAAAACACCTATGATATAGTGTTTATTCTTAAAAAAATCGGTATAACAAAGAGGTTTGTTGTAAATGTTTCCGTGACTAAAATCTTGGATCAAATTATATATCAAACTAATGGCAAATCCAAGATATTTTTGAAATTCATCTTTCAACTTAAGAAAATTGACAACGAAAGTACAGAGATAAGTATAGAGACAAAAATGGACCCCGGTCTTTTTGGGAATATATTCGGAAGGGAAGAATTCAAGGAGTTTATCGACGAACTGATTAATTATAGGGTATCAGGAAAATATGATGGTGAAATTGAGAAGGAAGAGGAAAAATCAAGAATAGGCAAACCAACATGCCCCTTATGCGCTTTTTTTGATCCTAAAAAGCTTTTTTGTTATGCGGGCTTTATTCACATCAAAGATATGGAGAATCCAGCATGCAAAGGTGAAAAGTTCTCTCCATATAGTTCAAAGTAAAATATCACAGTGAATTTTTTACGTAATCCTGACGTTTGTTAAATTCTATAACCGGTTTCTCTATGATAAACATCACTAAAGTTTCAGAGATGGATTGTATTGTGTATCCATATTCACGATTTTTCAGCCTCTTAAATTTAATTATGCTTGTAATCATAGCCAGTCATGCTAAAAGATCTTTTAATAAGGGAAGGAGCTGTAAAAAAAGGGCATTTCATTCTGACATCAGGAAAAGAATCAGAGTATTACGCAGATATAAAGGATGCATGCGCAAGGCCGGAAATTTTAAAGGAGATTGTTAAGGAGGTTTCCGAGAGAGTCAGAGCAGGCTCAGTGGCAGGAGTGGAATTAGGGGCGGTGCCAATTGTAGTGGCTCTTGCATATTCAAAATCAATGCCCTACTATATTATCAGAAAAGAGTCAAAACATGGGATGAAGAAATTGATAATAGGAAACATAACCAAGGACACAGGAGTTGATATAGTGGAAGATGTAGTCACAACTGGAGGATCTGTTATGAGAGCTGTGGAACTCCTAAGAAAAGAGGGATTGAATGTGAATAGGGTCATTACAGTAATAGATAGAGAGGAAGGGGGAAAGGAGCTCTTAAGCAAAAACGGTGTAGAGTTGGTCTCTTTATTGAAGCTTAAGGATATACTTTAGGATAGAACATCATCAATTCCACCAATTTCGATTGAGGTGGTTTTTTCTCCAACAAGTATCCCTTTGGTGTTCGCTATTAAACTGGCACCGACCATTGGACTCCCAAAGTTTGCGGTACCAGCGCTTACTGGAACCTTAAAAATATCCTTGAGTATCTCAATATCATCGTCAGAAACCTCTGGATTTACAATCATTCCCTTGTTTGTTGCCACACTTCCTGAACCTACTGTCTGAAAAACACCCATTCTTCCCTTCACAGTTTCCACATCAAGTGTTTCCTCTATCATCTTGACACTTTTATTGTCAAAATCTTCGTGGACCATGGCACCATGGTCATTGGCAACGATGTCATTGCCTACAGCATTTATAGTATCTCTAAGATACAGCACTCTTCTCTTTCCAGGATCAAAATCAATTTTTCCTGAATTCCCACCAACAATTATACCGTTTGAATTCATTACAGAGAAGACCCCATACATCCCAGAGGGATCCATCCTGCTTTCCTGTATACTTACATCCAGCACTTCGCTTATTGTTTTTCTTGAAAGGTCATCCAATTGCACAGGAACAATTGCCATATCGTCCCAAGCTCTGCAGTAGAGACCTATGAATTCACTTTCAAAAATAGAGAATTTTCTTATCATCTTAGGGCATCAAAACTTCTGTCTCGCCATTTTGAAGTTTTAAAACTTTTACTTTCAGGTTTCCTGGTATTTTGTATTTTCCTCTCTTCCAGATTTCTTCATTAATTTTTCCATCAATCCATACCTGCGAGAGTTCTGTTTTGGTGTATCTTGATACATGTTCCCTTATGATCCTTATGGCGGTATCTGCCCTTCTCTTCTTTGAACTGCTGAACGCCTTACGTAAGGGTATGTTCATTAATATCTCATTGCTTACTTCATCTGCCATCTGATTCACCTAAAGTTTTAAATTATTTCTTCTCCAGTTTCTTCTGTACGGGTTCTGAGAAACCTTCCTATCTGTTCTCATTATCACCCATCCAGGTACTCTTCTGTTTTGCACGGTTCTTTTCATCAATCTTATTTTTCTTCCAGTTTCCTTATTTCTGCTCATTATTATCTCCTCTCTATGTGGGTTTCCCTTTTTGTTTCTGTCATTTTGGACAGAATCTGTTTAATCTCCTGATCAGTTATGACCCTGTTAATCCTCCCCATGGTATATAACTGAACAAGTTGATTTTCCACATTATCGGCAATATCCGGTCTAACCAATCTGACATTTGCCAATCTTTCCCTAGCCTCAGGATCAAGTATTTGTCTCAATATTTGCAGTTTTCTTGCCCTTTCTGCTTCCTCCTGGGCTCTCTGTTCATTCTCAAGTTGAGCCTCGCTTTGGGACCTTTGAAGTTCCTCCATTTTTCTTCGTCTGAGTTCCTCAAGTTCTCTGTCCCCTTCCACGATAACCACCTTAGAGATATTTCTTTAATTCTGGTCTCTCTTCTGCAAGTTTTTCCATGACTTTTTTTGATGCCTTATCTAACATCGCCTGACCAGTTGGAGTTACAACTCTACCGTTTTCAGACTTTTTAACAAGTCCAAGTTCCTCAAGCTTGTTAAACATATGTCTCACTATTGATCTGCTTCCAGCTGCCGGATGATATGGCTTTGAACCGCCATCCTTTTTCCCGCCATACTGTTCACTTAACCTTCCGATTCCTATTCCTCCATTAACATATACTTTTCTCAATGTGGAGGCAAGCCTTCTATAGTACCAGTCCTCTTGAGTCCAGCCCTTTTCCCTGTGAACTCCAGACTTGGTATAGAGTGTCCACTCGGGTTCCTCTATATTTTTCATCTCGCCAAACTGCAGTGCAAGTTCATTAACAAGCAGGTCTGCAGGTACTTCTTTGACATTTACCATGAATTATCACTCAGTCAGAGTGCATTTATATACCATTAATAAATTTTCCTTATCTTTTTGACTTATCTCCCTTAGACATGAATGTGATTGTTATTTGAATCATTATTAGACTTATGAGGAGTATTATGCCTAGAAATATGGATGGAAAGTCTATTCCAGGGATTTCCAGTAAAGCACCCAGAGTGAAAGAAAGCAACGGAGCAAAGGCACCGGAAATTATGGAAATTGAGAATATCAATATGAGACCAAAGATTCCCCCAAATGAATAGACATTAATATTTGTGGCCTCCTCTGGTATCTTTGATAATATAAATGACAGCGTCATCAATGAGGAGAAGAAAAAAGCCACTGACGCATCCATAATTATGAGAACGGCGTAAAAAATATCTCCATAATTTGCGCCAATCATTACTACTACAATGGGAATTGCAAATAAAATGAATATTATAAGAGAGGAAAAAGTCTTTGAAACTATTAATTCATTTTTTGATACTAACCAGGTTCTAAGGTTTACAAAGTTTTTTCCCTCCATGACAAGAGATTGAATTGAATAGAATGAAACCGACAGAGTTGTAAGTATGAATAGGGCGGCATAGGTATAAAGTGGCGGAAAATTTCCAAATCTTTTATCAACAAATACCTCCAGAAGAGCGGGAAGACTAAAAAATACTGGGAAGAAAAAGCTGGAGAGATTTGTCACGTCTCTGGTGGCAACCTTCAGATCCTTTATTGTCAGTGAAAAGATAGGACCAAACCTTTTTTTATTTGCTCCTTTCTTGCTTTTTTTCCATTGGCCCTGAGCCTTTCTTTCAAAAATGTTATCTAAAATGTACCGCGAAAGAAAGTAGGCAATGTAAACTGAAATAATGAGGTAAAAAAGGCTCCAGGAAAAGGACGCGATTATAGAATCCATATTTACATGGTTTGTGAATGCAATGAACCCTATATCAAGCACAGGAAATATGTAATCCAGGGGATATGGAAGCGAAAATGAAAATATAAAAATATATCGTGGAAAGAATACGGTTATATCAAATAGTATAAATATGGCAATTAGACCCACCATTTTAAGAGAATTGAAAATACCAGAACCTATCTTACCACTCCAGTTTCCTCTTTGTGAGAGTATGGATAAGGCAGAGCCAATAGAAAATCCAAGAATTATGCATGTTGCCCCCCATATCATCTGAATTAACACGTCATCTAGATTTCTGTTAAAATAATAGTAAAAGACGATGGGTGGTATGTCAAGAAACATTGTATACATACCTGTATTCATGAACCAAGAAAAGGGTAGAACAAGGCCGCTGTCTTCAATAAATATTATTTTCGCTGGATCTATTATTCTTTCATTCTTCAAAGTCTGAAGCCACATGAAAGTACCAAGGGTATTTATTCCACACTGGTAGAGAAATATGGAAAATCCCGTTGCATAAATACCCTTGTAGGAAAGGTCGATACCGCTATATGTAATCAGGATGGAAAACAGGAGAAAAATGGAGGCGTATATTATTCCTGACCTCAGGATCATGCGCTGAATATAATCCCTGGAAAATGATCTCTTTTCGAACTCTCTGTTGAACCTCTCTGATGACTTTAATGCCTGATATCTGTATTCCGTATTAATGAGGTTTGATTCAAAAATTATTCTTCTGATCGAAATAGAGAATCACCCAGTTTTTTTGCCTTTTCAATTATATCCTCCTTTCCAGTAATTTGAAGGAATAGTCTTTCAAGAAAACCGCCCTCTCCATCTCCCTTAAGATCGTCCATATTTCCTTCCAATATTTTTCTTCCGGAATCGAGAATTTGGACCCTGTTGCATATTATTTCAGCAACATCAAGAATATGTGTGGAAAATATTACAAAGTGACCGTTCTTGATCATTTCCCTTATAACTTCCTTAACCACAATTATTGAAGTTGGATCAAGGCCATTTAAGGATTCATCAAAAATTAAAACCTCTGGATTTGAAGAAAGTGCAGAAAGTATGGCTATTTTTTGCTTTGTGCCAAAGGAGAGCATTCCAATAGGTCTGTCCATAATCTCAGTGAGATCAAGTGCGTCAGCTATCCTTTCCTTCATGCTCTGGTATTCATCAATGTCTGCGCCCCTTACACCGGAATAAAGATCACAATACTCATTTCCTGTAAGGGTTTCATAGAGTACTGGTGTTTCGGGTACATAAGCAATGTTCCTCCTGGCAAATTTTTCATAGGATTCCATTATGTTGCCGTCGATCTTTATCAATCCAGAATCGTACTTAATTATGCCTGAAATAATTCTCAGTGCTGTAGTTTTCCCAGATCCATTTGGACCAATAACCCCCTCAACAATACCTTTATTGAATGATAGATTCAGTTCTGAAAGCGCGAACTTACTTCCGTATTTTTTTGAGATATTTTCTGCTTCAATTTTATTCGTGATAAAAAGAATGTTCTTCCTGTTATAATAGTTTTCAAAAATTCCAATTGAAAGATTTGTACCATATGAAAGTTGTTTAAGTATTAAAAATTAACAAACGTTATTGGTCTAACTATTTTTCAAATGCACTTCAACCTTTTCTTCTCTATCTTTACGTAATATAAAGATGCAAATATGTGTGAAAGACAAATCCAACGAAAAACGTTATCCCTGCTGCAAGCAGAGAAAGAAGGGCGGCTCTGGAAGAAGATTTAAGTATTGAGGTGTTCAGGGCTATGGCAATAAGTCCATTGCTGATTGCCTGAACAATAGCTACAAGTGCTACTGCTATGATGAGCGACAGAATTCCAAGGGGAAAGAGAAAGGGTGAAATTGGAAAAATTGCCCCAAATACATAGGAAAGACCTGTTGTTACGGCAGAATCCTTCGATCTACCCGTCTCCTTTTTAATTACTGCCTTGGTTTCACTTTCAGTTTTTTCTTCAACAAGCATCTCTCTTTTAATAGTTGATATTCTGAATTCACTCTCTGAGGCTTTGGACAGATATGCTCCAAGCATCATGCTGATCGTTCCGCCTATACCCACAACAAGGCCACTCATGGCTATTATGAAATTATTTTCAATAATCGCGGTAAGTCCGGCTATGGCCGCCAGAACTTCTACAAGACCGTCACTCATTCCATAAATGAAAGATTGAATCTTATCTACAAACTTTTCATTCCTTTCGTTCATATCATTGAAAAGATTTTCGTGACTTATTTCATCATCAATTATTCTGGAAAGTCCTTCTAAAATTTCTTTATCGTCTAATTTTTTAAGGAAATTTCTGTATTTTATAATACTTTCAACTTCCCCTCTCTCCATTAAATTTATGGTCAAACTCAGACCTATTATTCTGGTAAAAATAAGAAGTAATTTCAACTTGAGCCTGTATGGCTGAAGTTTTTTGCTATCATAACTTAGTGAAGAAAGACGGGTTGCCCAGTAATTAGCATGATAATCCTCCACATCAGATAGGCTTTTCAGTCTCTCTTTTATATTATTCTGTTTGACTCTTAAGGAAAGTCTTCTATAGAATTCTCTGTCGGTGATCTCATCTCTATAAAATTCCTTGATGAGTTTTATTTCATTGTCACTTTCCATCAAATGCGTAATCCCTTCTATGATAAATTTTTATGTAAAGTTATCATGACGAATTTCGTAATTAATTTTCGATTTTCATTCCACAATCTATATATTTATAATATACATAGATAAATAGGTGATTTTATGCAAGAAAATTATGAGGAAACATTTAAACCTGGAGTTAATATTAAAACCACTCCCCCTGGACCAAACGCAAAAAAGATTGTTTCAGAGGATGAGAAGTATCTGGCAACAAGTACAAAATCCTTACCTGTTGTTGCAAGAAGAGGGAGAGGAGTTTATGTTGAAGACGTAGATGACAATGTATTCATTGATTTTGCCGCCGGAATAAGTGTAAATAATATGGGTCATGTACATCCATATATAACAGAAAAAGTTCAGGAACAGCTATGGAAAATGTGGCATTTTGCAGGAACAGATTTCTATTATAAGGAACAGGTAGACGCAGCAAAGGCAATTGAAGAAGTCACCCCTGGTAAATTCCCAAAGAAGGTATTTTTTACAAACAGTGGAACTGAAAGTAATGAGGCAGCAATCAAATTTGCAAAGGTAAATAAGAGGAAGCAGCAATTTATAAGTTTCATCGGAGGTTTTCATGGGAGATCTCAGGGATCCCTTTCATTTACAGCATCTAAGGGAATACAGAAAAAATGGCTTTTCCCTTCAATGCCTGGTGTTGAGCATGTGCCTTTCCCAAATCCTTACAGAAACGTTTTTGGAATTGACGGATACGAAAATCCACAGGAATTAACCAATGCTGTAATCGATTTTATTGAAAAGTACACTCTGAAAATGTATATGCCCCCGGAAAATGTAGCCGCAATCATGGTTGAACCGATCCAGGGTGAGGGAGGATATATAGTGCCACCTATGGATTTTCACAAAAGGCTTATTAAATTGGCTCACGACAACGATATGCTTCTGATAATGGACGAGGTTCAGGCTGGTTTTGGAAGAACAGGGAAATGGTTTGCATCAGAACATTTCGGAGTCGAGCCTGATATCATTCCTCTCGCAAAGGCAATAGCCAACGGAATTCCAATGGGCGCCGTGGTTATAAAATCAGAACTGGACTTCCCAGAGCCAGGTCTGCATTCAAATACATACGGAGGGAACATTCTTGCCTCGGTGTCAAGTTTGGCTACAATCGAAGCGATGAAAAAGGAAAATGCAGTTGAAAATGCAGCAAAGAGAGGGCTCCACCTGAGAAAGAGACTGGAAGAGCTTAAAGAAAAGTACGATGTCATTGGTGATGTTAGAGGAATAGGACTGATGCAGGCTGTAGACTTTGTAAAGGACAGAAGAACCAAGGAGCCATTCGTAAAGTTCAGGGATTCCGTTGAGATGAACGCCTTTAAGAATGGGGTAATCGTTCTTGGAACAGGCGAGAGTGCAATAAGACTAATACCTCCATTGATAATAACCGATAACCAGATAGATGAAGGAATGGACGCCTTCGAAAAGGGAATCAAACAGTCAATGTGATTCCTTCAAGTAGGATAGAAGATCATGTAATGGAAGGCCATTTTTCCATTTCATGACATAGTTCTCATTTTTGCTTATTTCAATTTCAGGTATAATGGAATAGATATTCCTGAATCTTCCTCTCGGTTCACCGGGCACTTTGAATATCCTCCATGGATCACCATCTGCGTTCTTCAATCTGAAACCGTATGTAAGAAAGAGACCTGCTTTGCTACATTTTTCAGAGAGCCTCTCTGCCTGTTCCTGATTCTTCCCTGAAGATGATGAAAAGGCAAGAACATCGTTCACAGAGCTTTTTATTTCAATAACAAAGGTAATATCAAATCTCACCGCTACAAGGTCTGCACCCTTTGATCCTGCAGCCCTTGTAACATAAAATGGATACTTTTTAAGATCTTCGAAGGATTCTCTTGCAAGAAAATCCAGTTTTTTTCCTATTCTTTCTATTGTCTTGTTGTTACCAGATAGAATTCCTACTAGTTCCCGTTCATATATACTTCCATTCAATGAAGGTTTAGATCATCACAATATACAAATCTTATTTATCCATATTTTGATAATTATCAAAAAATTCGACTTTTGTTTTTTCCTCATTTTCTGTTCAATGAAAATTTATACTCCCAAAAATTAAATTATAATGTATTCGTTTATCTTCATATGGACAGCAGCGAATTCGTTTATTTTCCAAATGACGAAGTAATTGAGAAGAGCAATCTGGATTCTTTAAGAAAATTTTTCAATCTGGGAAGTCTTGGAGAACTCTATAGTTATGCTGACATGGAAATGGAAAGGTTCTATGAAGGCATTGTAACCCATATGGGTATATGGTTTTTCAAGAGGTTTGATAAAATAAGAGACTCCTCAGGTGGTAAGGAATTTACAAAATGGTTTACAGGAGGACAGATAAACATCACTTTTAACTGTGTTGAAAGGCACAGACAGAGGAAGAAAGATGCCATAATATGGGAAAATGAGAATGGCGAAAGAGGGAATCTGACATATGAGAAGTTAGACGAAAAATCCGGGAAATTGGCTGGAGCCCTTCTTCATATGGGTGTCAAAAAGGGAGACAGGGTAGGTATATACATGCCAATGATTCCGGAAGCAATCATAGCAATGTATGGAATTATGCGAATTGGTGCTGTTGCTGTTCCAATGTTTTCGGGATATGGGAGAGAGAGCGTTGAGGTAAGGGTTAAGGATGCCGGAATAAAATATATTTTCACTGTGGATTCCTATGAAAGAAAGGGTAAAAAGGTGAAAATGGCAGAAACAATAAGGGGAATTGAAGGAATTGATCTGATAGTTGTAGGAGGAAGTGGTTATAAGTATGATTTCTACAATCTTCTTGAGGGGGGCCCTTATGTAAATAGTCTTCACACCGATTCCGAAGATCCCGCCATAATGCTCTATACATCGGGAACAACGGGCAAACCTAAGGGAACTGTACATGTTCATGGGGGAACTATTGTCAATATAACCAAGGAGGTTTATTATTACACAGATCTGAAAGAGGACGGGATAATTTACTGGATAACCGATTTAGGATGGATGATGGGTCCATGGGAAATTATTGGAGCAAACAGTATTGGCGCAACAGTATTTATTTATCCAGGGGCCGTCGACTATCCCAATATGGAGAGAGTATGGGATATGGTTGAGCGAAACAAAATAACCGTTCTTGGTCTCTCTCCAACGTTTGTAAGAACAGCAAAATCTAAGGGTGTGGTAAGGGAGTTCAAAGGACTGAGAGCCTTTGCATCAACAGGTGAACCATGGGACACTGAATCATGGATGTATCTATTTCAAAGGCTTGGCGGAGGAAGAATCCCCATATGTAACGTTTCAGGTGGTACGGATATCATAGGATGCTTTCTTGCATCAACACCAGTTATTCCACTCAAACCACGGTGTCTGTATCGTGGACTGGGAATGGGAGTTACCGTATTATCTCAGGAGGGAAAAGAGATTACAGATGAGGTGGGTCTTCTGGCATCAAGAGAGCATTTGCCCTCTATGACCAGAGGAATCTGGAAAGATGAGAAAAAATACTTGGAAACATACTGGAATCAGTTTAAAGGTTACTGGATTCAGGGTGACTGGGCAGTTCGAGACAAAGATGGGTACTACATACTACTCGGAAGGGCGGACGATGTCATAAAAATAGCAGGAAAGAGGCTTGGGCCTGGAGAAATAGAAGATGCGGCAAATCGAGTGGAATCTGTAGTTGAAAGCGCCTGTTTCGGAATCCCTGATCCCATAAAAGGGGAATCGGTTGTAATCTTCTACACCGGTAATGATGACGAAGCAGTGAAAAAGAATATTTACCAACAGGTTGAAAGATCCCTTGGAAAGTCATTCAGGCCAAAATATGTTTTCTGTATACCGTCATTGCCAAAAACCAAGAATGGAAAGATTATGAGAAGGCTTTTAAAAGCAGCATTTTTAGATACCAGCATTGGTGATGTTACAGGTCTTGATAACGGGGAAATTCTGGATGAGGTTAGAAAAATAGGAAAGGAGGCCTTAATTAACGATTCTTAATCGAACAATTAAAAAATTTAGTAGGGTTCAACCGAGCTCATGGAAGAAAGATTCACAACATCTCCATAACCTTCCTTAACTACTTTCCACAGATATATAAAAGCGAGGCCCATAATTATTGATCTGACAAAAGAAAGGACCAGTGAACCATCATATATACTGCCTGTAAGAATGTTGGTGGTGTTAATGTTTGTTCCACTAGATGAACTGTTAACAATGGCGTTTGCATTCAGTGAAGTGACTCCCATATATACGCTGACAACAGATATTGCAATTCCCAGGAGTATCAAAAGTGAAAAGTTTCTTCTCTGAACTGATTTCACTATACCATATCCCATGAGCAGGTAGCATAACCCGAAGGGGATTAAATCCAGGGCAATTGCAAACAACAGAGCATCACCCAAAATACTGTTAACCACAGCTGTGGATATTCCAGAATTTGATGTACCATAAGAAGGTCCAACGCCTATTATGATCGTTACCAATGCAACCACAAAAGATACAGTTATGATAAAGAGTGACAATATAAAAATAATTATGTCATAGTTCAGGAGTCTGTGCTGAAACTCTCCCATTGCATGTCTCTTTATATAGAGTAAAATGAAGCCTATAAAATCTATAAACAAACCGAGACCACCTATATCAGGAACAAAGGAGATAATTATGCCTATTCCAATCAGCAAATAATATTTGGAAATTGCATTAGAATCAGGACCTGTATTCAGATGGAAATCCCCGTCTGTGGATTTATCTATGTTCTCCATATATGCACAAAAAATTAGACAATATAAATATATTGATTATTTATAAGAAACTATAAATTCAGAGCAGCTTCAATATTTCATCAGTGGTTAAAACCATTCCTATCCTCTTCAGCACGTATTTTATTGAAGCATTATGACTCTCCTCAGACATGTCACCCATTGCATCTGAGGCAAATATCTGGTTGTAACCGTATTCATAGGCAAATCTGGCTGTGCTTTCAACACCATATGTGGTTGCAATGCCACAAAGCACTATAGTGTCTATTTTTCTTCGCCTCAATTGTAGATCCAGTTCAGTACCGTAAAATGCTCCCCACTGCTTTTTCTCAATTATTATATCATCCTTTGAAATATTAAGTTCCGGAACAAAATCAGCCCAGTCGTCAGGCATAGGTCCATTTCTTGACATGGGGGAATCGCTCTTAGGCTTTAAGGCAATTTCAGGCGCTGGATTTACATGGACTGGAAACACCCTCATCTTTCTGTCTCTAAAACTTTTTGCTAAAATTGAAGCATTCCTTATAACTTCTGATGTTGGAGTGGGTTTAGTTTCCATAGATGTTATTCCTTTCTGAAGGTCAATTATTACCAAAGCAGTCTTTTCAGGTACTAATTTTTCATATTCACTCATGTATTAGATATTAATTGATTAAATTTTAATTTTCGCAGTTTTCTAACCATTTTTAGAAAGGAATCTTTTTAATAAAAGATAAAATTTTAGTGTTATTTTGTTATAGGATCAGTACCTTTAATTCCAGTTTCTCTTGATAGAAATATCCCAAGTATGAGTAATATTGATCCGACTATCATCATAATAAACCATGAATTTGTAAGGGAAGTATGTGGGAATGAGCTTATTAGATATATTGCAGATATTCCAAAACTTGCCGGGATCGCTGCTCCGTTATTAAGGAATATTGATCCGACTATCATCATAATAAACCGTGAATTTGTAAGGGAAGTATGTGGGAATGAGCTTATTAGATATATTGCAGATATTCCAAAACTTGCCGGGATCGCTGCTCCGTTATAAATGGTCCCCATTGCTGTTGTTCTGTGTGATTTGCTGAAGATCTCTGCAAGATAGGCAGGAATACTGGAAAAAATGGCAGCCTCAAAAAAGGCAATCACTGAAAAGGCAAGAAGCGTGTCAAAGAGATTACCGGATACTGTTAGTACATACATTGGATAAAGGAGAATAACGAAGATAAGTGAATATATGCCAAGGGTAAGTTTTCTTCTGAAAATGAAATATGCTATCAAACCACCAATCCATACACCAACCAGTGAAATGAGGTTAATTTCGGCATTATAATCATCAAGTATCGGATTATTGGCAAGGCTTGTATACAGATCTCCCAAAAGGGTTGGATAGAAGGAAAGTGTTACAGTATTCAATAGCAGGAGACCAGTTATAAGTATAAATGCAGATATTGTGGAATCCAATTGCTTAAAAATTCCAGTTGCTGGTATTTTTTCCAATTCATTGTCCTTTTTCATTTCGGAAAATACTTCGGTCTCCTTTGTGAACATTCTTATAATGAGAGCTATAATTCCTGGAATTATTGTGGTAAAGAACATAACCCTCCATACCAAATTATCATATTCAGATAGTCCGAAAACCGTCTTCAAATAGGCCAATACCAGTAACATTATAAAGAAACCAACACCGTAACCACTCTGGACAAAGGCTCCAACTGGGAGTCTGGCCTTCGGAGGAACGGCCTCCATGGATAATGTCGCTCCTCCTGAGTATTCAGCACCTGCGAAGAGTCCAACCACAAATAGAATAAAGTACAGCAAAACCGGGGCTAGAAATGACACTTGAGAATACACGGGAAGAAAACCTATAAAGAATGAAGATACTGAGAATCCAATAATGGAATAAACAAGCATTTTTCTCCTTCCCAGTCTATCTCCTAGAAAATTACCAAGAACTATCGAACCAACAAATCTTGCAATTGCACCAACAGCCAGGCCCAGGAACGTTAAAAGCAGACTAAAAGATTCAGAAAAGTTAGAAGGGAAAAATATACTGGCCAGTATGGGAGCAACAATTACGTATCCTATGGAGACGTAACCATCCATCAGCCATCCGCTGAAAGCAGATAGAACTTGAAAAGTTGTATTAATGTTACTATTTGAGGTAGACACGGCACGTAAAGGAGCTAATGATATAAATACATATTTAGTCAATATAAAGGACTAATAAATTCAATATCTCTATGAATATTTTCTTACAGAAATATAAAAAAATAATGTTAATCGGGTAATTTGTAATCCAAATTTACATTAAATTCCGGTAAACATTAAAAATAATAAAGTAATTAACTATTAATTTGTCTGATACTAATTTTTTAAAAAAGGTAACAGGTGTATTGCAACCCCTAATATTCTCTCTTAAATACCTGAAGGGTAAACGCTGGATTATCTATGTTCTAATAATTACAGCAGCGATCTCTACCGCAACAAGATTGTATGTACCAATACTTATAGGATTTATCATAGATTCACTCGAAACAAAGGCATTTGGATCAATTTTACCTGCCATTGAGCTGATAATGCTCCTTGCAGTGGTTTCAGCCGTATCAACATTCGTAACCAATTTTGGTTCTCAATATTCAAGCCAAATTTATGCATACAATCTGAGAAAAAAATTGGTCGGGAGTCTAACAAGAAAAAAAGTTAACTTTTTCCAGGGTAACACTTCTGGAGATCTATTATCGAGAACCACGATGGATGTAGATGCCACAAGAAATTTCCTCATGAATACGCTTTCTCAGCTCATACCTACAGTAATGATAATCATTTTTGCAATTGTGTATCTTTTTTTCCTGAATCCCGTTTACTCACTATTTTTCCTATTAACAGTTCCTGTTCTTGTGTATATAGGGATTATATTTCAGAGAAAGCAGAGAAAACACTGGATGACCATAAGAAAGCAATATGGAGAAATGACTGAAAGGCTTCAGGAGGATATAAATGGCCAGAGAACAGTAAGAACATACTCCCTGGAAGATAATCAAATAGAAAAATTTGAAAACATAACCGGTGCCTATTATGAGCAATATATGGATATAGCTCACTTAAGGGGCTTTTATAACAATCTGATGCCATTCATAATAAGCCTGGCGGCTACGGGGGTTATTTTATACGGAGGCTACACATCCATAATTGCTAAAACACAGGTTGGAAATCTAGTCGCCGCTGTAAATATATTTAACCTCGTCACAATGCCTGTGAGTTTTCTGGGCAGATTAATTGTATGGTCTGAAAATGCAAGGGCAGGAATAGGAAGAATAAACGAAGTTTTAAAGGAGGATATGGACGAAAATCTGGATTCAGACGGCCATTTCCCGGAGGATAATGACGTTGAGCTTCGGAACATAAGAATTGTTAAGGGAAAGCGTGAGATAATACGGAATCTAAATATGAAAATTCCAAAGGGTGGCTTTATATGTATTACAGGAGAAACGGGCTGTGGAAAGAGCAGTATAGTAAATTTAATACCGAGACTTGAGGAACCCAAAGAGGGAGAGGTGCTTATTGGTGGCATAGACGTTAAAGAAATTCCCCTTGGAACACTAAGAAAAAACGTATCTATTGTCCCGCAGGAGATAAATCTTCTTTCAGGGACAATTGAGGAAAATATAATATTCGGACGCAGCGGAATAAAGCACGAAGACGTTGTCAGGGCAGCAAAAATAGCCAAAATTGACGACTTCATCGATTCACTTCAGGATGGATATGATACACTGATTGGTGAAAGAGGTCTGACCCTTTCTGGAGGCCAGAGGCAAAGAATGGCCATTGCAAGAGCTATAGTAACAAAGCCGTCCATATTGATTTTAGACGATGTCACTTCCAGCGTTGATCCTGAGACAGAACTTAAAATATTCTCGGAAATAGTGAAAAATGTTAAGGGAATCACAGTAATACTTGTTTCACTAAGATATTCTGCAATGAAATATTCAAAGGAAACCTATATAATAAAGGATGGCAGGGCAGAAATCCTTGAGGATATGGAGAGTCTTGATATTTTTGGTTATGGTGATTCCCAGTGACAGAGAGTTATGAAAATGCAGAGGAGCGGGTAATCCGGACTCTAAAGGGGAGAAAGGCCCTATTCAGAATGATGAAAGATATCGCCAGAAACAGAAGGGGTCTGGCCATACTTGTCATTTCTGTCATAACCACAGCTGTAGCCGGAACTTTCATACCCTTAACTATTGGAGAGGCTGTAAATAGCGTTAGTGAAAGAAGCGTTTCCGGAGTCCTCTTGTTCTCTCTGGTATTCATCGGCCTCGGATTAATTCAATTCCTCTCTAACAGGTTCAGGGCCATAAGTTCAACAGAGGTATCACAAAAGACTGTTAAAAATATGAGAGATAGCGCATTCAGAAGCATTCACAAAGTACCTGTTTCATTTTTTAGTGTGGTAAAATCCGGGTTTTTAATAAGCAGAATAACAAATGATGGTGAAACAATAGGGGACTTTCTCACATTTCAGATTCCTCAAGTAGTATCAGGTTTCACCACTGTTATACTGTCAATAGGAATAATGCTCTATCTTGATTTCAATCTGACTCTTTATGCCCTTATTGTTTTGCCATTTCTTTCTCTTTTTACCATATCCCTTCAAGGGAAGGTAAGGGAAAATTATTTAAAAACTCGAAAAACAATAGCTGCAATCACCGGAAATTTGGCTGAAAATATAAGTTCAATAAGGAGCATTAAGGCATTTAACGTTGAGGAATATGTAGAGGAGAGATTTGACACATTAAACGAGGAAAATCTTAGGGCCAATATAAAGGCATCCAGACTTTCATCATTTTATGGTGCTGTTGTAAGGGTAATTGAATTCCTTGGAATCGTTATTGTCATATACGCAGGTGCTGTACAACTTCAGGCCAATCTCATATCCATAGGAATACTCGTGGCATTCATATTCTATGTTCAGGAGTTCTTTGATCCAGTGATTCAACTCTCTCAGTTATATAACGCATATCAGTCCTCTATTGTGGGAGCAGGAAGAATTTATGGAATCATAGACAGTGAAAAGGAGGAGGTTCCAGAAGGTTCAAGGGAAAAGAGAGATTTTAACAGTGATCTTTCACTCAATGACGTCGATTTCAGTTATGGAATGGGTGACACGCTCAAAGAAATAAACATGGAGATTAAGAAAGGAGATAAGATAGGTATAGTTGGGCACACTGGAGCAGGAAAAACAACACTATCCAATCTTATTTTAAAGTTATATCTTCCAAAGGATGGGGAAATTGATCTTGATCTTGTTAATACAAAATTGATTAAAACAAAATCATACAGAGACATAATAGTTCCAGTGCTTCAGGAACCATTCCTGTTTAGAGGTTCAATTTATGAAAACGTGAGAATTGCTAAAAAGGATGCAACTGATGAAGAGATAGGAGAAAGGGCCAAGGAATTTGGGCTGGCCAGAATCTTCGCAAAGCTTCCTGATGGTATGAACACAGACGTTGGAGAGCTGGGGAGAAATCTTTCAGAAGGACAGAAACAGGCAATTGCAATATTGCGTGCTCTCATAAGAGAACCCAACATAATAATAATGGATGAGCCGACTTCAAACATCGATCCTTTTTCCGAGAGAGACATATTCATGAGCCTTGAAAAGTTTGCAAAGAACAGAACACTTATCCTTATAACACATAGGTTTTCTATGATATCCCTGGTAAATAAGATAGTGGTGGTAGATGGAGGGAGAATAGTGGAAAACGGTACTTTCAAACAACTTATGGATAAAAAAGGGCTCTTTTATAACATGTACAACATTCTTTACGGAAAGAGTGATTCCTGATATGACAATACGGGAGTCATTTTTCACCTAATACTGCTTACCATCTATTTTTATTTTTTAACAGAAATTTGACATAAAATTTTTAATAAAATATAATAAGCCTCTATTTCATATTACTTTATGGATTCCAAAAAAGTTATAGTGGCAGGAGTAACGGGGGCAATAGGATCAAATCTGGCTAAAAGGCTCATTGACGAAGGCTATGAAGTTTATGGAGTGGCACGAAACCCTGATGAGGCTAAATCCAAGGTAAAGGGACTGGTAGAATGCATCAAATGGGATATAAACAGACCTGATGAACTATCATCCCTGATTGAGGGGGGCCGGGCAGTTATAAACATGACAGGAGCGCCTCTTCTCACAAAATGGAGAGGTAATTACGAGAAGGAGATTTTCTCAAGCAGAATAGAAGGAACCAGGTATGTTGTGGAGGCCATAAGGAACTGCCAGGAAAAACCTCAGGTTCTTATTAATGCCTCTGCAGCCGGTTTTTATGGCTATGACGAGAATAAGGCAGCAGTGGAAAGTTCACCAGCTGGGGAAGATTACTGGGGAAAACTTGTATCTGATTGGGAGAAAGCGGCTTTGGAAGCAGAGAAGTCTGGCGTAAGAACTGTTTTGATAAGAACAACTCTTGTTTTAATGAGAGGAGAGGGGGCTCTAAAAGCACTTGAACCATACTTCAGAAAGGGTCTGGGAGGATATGTTTCGCCTGGAAATCAAATATTCCCGTGGGTGCATATAGATGATGAAACTGGTATTATAATTCAGGCAATACAAAATGATAAATTCCACGGTCCAATTAACAGCGTTGGAGGTACCGTCACCTCAAAGGAATTTTCCAATCAAATAGGAATTGCCATGGGAAAGAGTTCCCGTTTACCTATACCAAAGGTGATCATTCGCTCTATGTTTGGAAAAGCCTCTGATCTTGTTCTCAGGAGTCAGCTTATCAAAAGCGAAAGAATGGATGAGCTTGGCTATAAGATAAAGTATGATAAAATAAGCGAAGCTCTTAAACAGATATTTGGAAAATGATATTTTCATAAAAATGAATAAATATTCTTGTGATTTTCCATTTTCCTCTCGTTTGAAATCAATTAGCATTTAAAAGTTTCATTTTTTACTGACGAATTTAGTTTATTGCCCAATGCAACTTGCCATTTTGTTATAAACATTGATCTCTTTTACAATGAAAGTTCCATAATAGATGTAATTGTAAGTTCTCTGACAAATTTAATACTACCATCCGATCCCTATCCTTACACCAGGCCACAAGTTCATATTTGTCGGTTTTTTCTAAGAATACTGCGGTAATCCAATATTGCAATTAGAACCAGAAGTAGTATTTCTATAACAATAAGATCAACCAGAATTGAAGGATAAGGCAGGTCAATCAACATGAAAGAATTATGGGAAGGGGGAAGAGTTCCATTAATAAAGGCACTTTGATTTCTGTAGTCTATTAAGGTTCCAAACATAAATTTGTATCTCCCTGGAACCAGATGAATATTCATTAAATAGAAGTTTTTTAAACTCATGTTAACTGAATAATTTTTCCATAAAACCCAGTTATTTCCGGAAAGAGTCTCTTTTTTAATATATATCTTTTCAAATATATATGCATAGGGAAGTTCAACCCCTGGGTATACATAAGAACTGAAAATTGAGAGAATACCTCCATAGCCATAGGAATTAATTAAAGAGGAGTTATAGGAAATGTTCTGGGTATTATTTTCGTAGGTAAAATTTGGATACGCCATAATATCCTGCATCTTTCCATCATTTATACTGAAAAAGAGAAATCCCATAGAAATTATAAGAAATGATACCCCAATTGCAATTATTTTATTATAAAGCGTCATCGATTACCTCCCACTTTTCAAATTTATCTGCTTCAGAATAAAGAAAGATGCCTGATATATGAAAAATGAAGCAACTAGTATTGCCATGATAAGCCATGTGAAGTAGATCGAGGGCTTAATAAAATCCAAAGCCTCAATTCCATAGGCAATTAGCCATAGGAAGCCTCCTTTTGGGAAGTAGAGGGATATATAATTTAAACTATAGAATAAACCAAAAAGCAAAACGAAGGTCAGAATGCCGTTTCTTATGATCGTTCCAAGCAATCTTCCAATGGCTGTCATCAGGCATAGCTCAGATATGGTTAGTAAAAATAAAAATGTAATATAATATAACATTATGGAAAAGTATGCCAAAGCCATTACCAGTGAAATGCTTAGCATAATTAAGATTGCGGGAACTAGGTTTTCGAAGAGAAAGGTAACCCCAAGGAATGAATATCTATTTACGGGCATGGTGAAAATATAACCCATTATGCCTCTTTCAATCCTGTAAGTGTAATAGTATGAAACCAGTGATGAGTATAATATGAATAGTATCTGCATAATGACTAAGCCATCTGAAAATGATACTTCAGATCGATGGATTCCAGCAATTGAAGAATCCATAATCACTGCCGCTGAAATTATTCCCAATATTTCAGCTATATAAAAGGGGTCTGAAATGTACTCAGCAAATCTCACTCTGTCAAATCTTTCGTTCATTCAAAAACCCCTCCATAATGCCCGGAAATATGTGAACACTTACTATATTTTCAAGCACATCCTGGTCAGCTTGGGAAATAAACTTAATGAGATTGGAATTTCTCAAAATTATTTCATTGTCTCCCGTACTTATATCGGCCATTTTATCCATCTTCTCCCTTATGAACTCTGGATCCTTTACTCTTATTACAAGGAGGCCATTTTCCTCAGATATTTCTCCTAAAGAGATGGGTGAGGATATTGATTGCTTATTTGCGATAACAACATAATCTGAAATTGGTAATATCTCATCCAGGAGGTGACTTGTTATTAAAAAGGACGCTCCCTGCTCGGTCTTCATTTTTTTTAAAACTTTTGAAAGACGCATTCTGTTAACCATATCCAGATTTGAATTAGGTTCATCCATCACAAAGAGTTTTGCTTTTGAACTGAGGCACAAAGATATGGAAAGGAGCTGTAATTCCCCGCTGCTCAGGTCCTTCCACTTTCGTTTCAAGGTAAACTCAATGTCGAATAGAGTCAGGAGTTCCTTAAATGTCTCAAAGGAGATTTTCCTAAGGTAGGAATAATACTTAACCCAATGCTTAACCGTAATCCCTATTCCTACGGGTTTCTCTGGTAGAAACGCAACCTCTGAAAACGCCCTCTCTGGTTCCATATAGGGAGAAAGTCCCATCACCTTAACGCCATTTCTGTCATTTATTCTTGTAAGTCCCTCCACCACTGATATCAAACTGCTCTTGCCCACACCATTTTGACCTATAATAACTGTAATACCTTCATTAATTGAAATTTTAAGATTGTTCAGCATATTATTATTTGCGTAATTTATTTTTATTGCAGAAATATCTATTAAAGGCATTAGGCATCGTTTCTCCCGAGTCTTTTCCTTGCATTTCTTATGACTAAGTACAACACTAACAAAGAGAAAATCCATATAGGAGGAAGTAGAGGAAGAAACTGTGTAATATAATGAAAATAGTCTATGGGTTTGAGTCCTACATTGGTTGCAACAAGGAAAATCATAAAACCCACTGAATATCGCAATCCTTCGGTTTGGAAAATATCATTTAGGAATGAGTTATTTCCAGTCAGGAAAGCCCTAACCAGTATGTTTATGTCTCCTGAATAGTCGTAATCAAATTGATTTGGATCTATATTGAGATAGTAACTATCGTGCTTGGGGAGCATCGATTCATTTATATTTTTTATCAGCACTTCCCTGGGGCAGGTTATTCCAATTTTTTCCTCCAATCCTAAAAGGGTGGTATTTTTTGTAGAATATATTACCTCGTAATTCTGGCCATCCTTTTCAGGTATTCCAACTATTCCATAGGGTAACTCATAAAAGGAGCCACTACTTATCTGCTTATTGTTTAAGAAGAATTGAATAAATGAACTGTTCGTTTTGTAACTCTCATTTATGAAATCAATTGCATTTGGATTATTTGGTGATTCATATATCTTCTCACTCATCTGAACACCATTCTGATGAACAGTAAATTTGATAAGTCCTGATGGAAATGCGCTATAATTGTGACCATATGTTCCACTTTCGATGCAATTTCTTTCAGTGCAAAAATAGTATGTATAGAAAGAATCCGGGGAGAGAGGATTGGAAACCATAGAACTTCTTTCGATCTGGAATTCTTCAACGGGGGCTATTAATGCAATGACCGAAATGAGAGAAAGTACAAAAATAACAATTAAAGTCAATTTTTTAGCTTTCATATTCAATCAGGAGTTAGACCAAAGGATACTATAGTAAATGCTATTGCCCCCACAATTTAGCATATCTCCATTGAATTTATACTTCATAATAGGTCATAATTGTTCTTGATATATTAATTTTAGTATATATAGATAGTATATTTAATTTTAAAGATCTAAAACAGTTTTAATATTACCTTTAAAACATATGGAAGATATCCATCATTATTTTAACTTTAAGAAATTATATACGCCCCAATCTTAACATAGGGGAATTCTATCATAATCTTGATTTTCCACCTTAATCAGCATCTAGTATCGTTTATCTATTATTATTGGATAATATGAAAATATATGGATTTATAATACGAGAAATTAGGGTAGGAAAAAGTAATCTTTCGATTATTTTTGAATCGCGTTATATTACAGTAAGGGGAATCATGGTGAAGATCATAAAAATGCGACGTCTAACCCTCATAGAAACTTTTCATATGGGCAAAATTGGTGCTCATTCCTTAATAATCTATAATAGAAATTTCTACAAGATGTATAAAACTCTGCATCTCTAATTTTTCATCTATTTCCAAACCTGATGTTTTTTGGATTACGATGTTCATTTTGAATTTTGACAAATGTTCATCCATCCTTTTGTCTGCCTTAATATGCAGGTGGCACTACGTTTTCATTAATTTTTACATCCTTAAAGTATGGTTATGCATATGCAAATAACAAGTCAGAGATAGATAAAGTCCTATCATAAAATTTCTCAAAAACAGTTATGAGTATAAAAGTAATAACCTGCTTATATATGACATATGATGCCAGATTATTTTGGAAAAAAGCTATTTCTGAGGCCCTATCCACCGGCAGAATTAATATAAATAAAATCGATGAAAACGGAGAAGAAGTTCCGAGACCTTCGGATTCAGGGCTTTTCAAGAGGTCTCTTGGTGAAATAAGAGGCCAGATGTCCGACTGGAGATCGTCCATTGATGGATCAACCAAGGGAATACACGTTGTCGAATTCAGAGATCATTATGAAATACACGTGGATCAGTTCGACCCTTACAAAAAACCAGTAGAACACCTGCTTTATGATAGCCCTGTATACGGAGCGGTTCTGACCGGTGTTTCTATAGTCGCCCTGTCACTCATTAAGAGGATTTTGGGGAAATGATAAGTAAGGGGGCTATCAAGGAACAGACAAGAATAATACTGATTGCGGTTACTCTGGCATTCTTCATAAGAATGACAAACAACATGGTAAATACAACCGCACCAATCCTGGCTAAATACACCTACTCCTTGAATAGCACCGATGTGGGTCTTACTGGGACAGTGATCTATCTTTTTACTCTTATATCAACAGCCTTTGTAAATCCTAGATTACAGGGATTAGCAAAGAAGAAAGTTTTCATACTATCAATGTTCTTGACCTCCCTCTCACTCATAGGATTGTATTTTCAAAGCATTATACTCTTCTGGTCATTTCTCTCAATATTTGGTTTTTTCACGGGTTTTCTCTTTACCAATATACTAACTTCCATATCAACAAATATGGAGGGTATATCAAGGGAGAGAGGTCTGGCCGCCTATTCCATGGCTCTTTCCCTGTCTCTATTAATTGGACCAATAATAGAACGGTTCTCCCTTAGCAAGGTAGGTTATGATGGCATTTTTATAGAATTTCTTCCCCTGATGATTGTGGCATCCATACTGTCATTCAAAATCAAGGCTCCGGAAATTGTAGAAAAAAGAGATGTGAAGGGTGCTGTAACCACTCCCGGTTTTCTTGCATCTATAATATCAATAACGGCCTATAATGTCCCATTTGCAGCATTCACTGTTTTCATGGATATTTACACAAAGGGAAAATTTGGTGTTAGTTCTTCATTCGCCTATTATGTTTTTATCTTTTTCTTTGGTGCTTCACTTCTCACAAGGATATACATGCAGTTTCGTCCATTTAAACATCTGAGAGTCCCTTTAACCTTTTTCATAATGATAACAGTTGTAACCTTTTTTATAATAGGATTTGTTAATAATATGTATATTTATTTTGCGCTTATTGCCATTATGGGCATTCCACATGGCGGCATATTTCCTATTGCCACCATACTTATATCAAGAGGCACGCCAAGGGAAAGGCTCAATGCGGCCAATTCCTATTTCACGTCATATAATAATATTCTCTTCCTTGCTGTCCCTCCTGTTTTTGGATATTTTTCATCACTGATTGGATATACATTCTCCTTTGTATCCCTCGGTTTTATATCACTTATAAGTCTTCTTTTGATTTACCTGAAGTTTTCAAGAAACAGGCAGGTCTTCTACAAATGATACAGAAATGTACAAAATGTATACAAAGCAGTGAAAAAATACATCTCTTATAATTGAATCCCCATCAATGACAAGCACACTTTTCATTGGTATCTATATCCTCATTGGAATCATGACCGGTATTCTCACGGGAATTACTGGTAGCAGTGGAGTTGTCATTGTTGTTCCAGCACTTTCCTTTTTGGGACACACGTTTCAGCAGGCGGTTGGGACAAGTCTTCTCGTGGATGTAATAACAACTGTATCAGTAACCTATGCATACTTCGCAAGGAAGAACGTAAGAATAGCCTTAGGTCTAAGTCTTGGCGCGGGAGCAATTATTGGTGCCCAACTGGGAGCCCTTATAGCTCTCTCGCTGCCAGAAGTACCCCTTGAGGTGGCATTTGCCATATTCACACTTTTTATGGCTTTCAGGGCATTCAGGTCCAGGAAGAAGCACATTAAATCTCAGGTCCAAGGTGATGAGGTAAAGAGAGGAAGAATCTGGTATATAGCCGCAGGATCCCTTTCCATTCTGGTTGGAATTGTAACTGGAACAATGGGGGCAAGCGGTGGAATCATGTTTATAGCAGTGATGATGCTGATCTTCCGTGGGATGGAGGTAAAAACTATGGTTGGAACAGCCACACTTGCAATGTTTCTTTCAGCAGGAAGTGGTGCAAGCGCCTATCTCCTTTCTGGCACAGTGGATATTGAAGCAGCTTTAATAATAGGTATCTTTGGACTGATCTCAGGCTATTTCTTTGGCAAAAAAGCCAACGATCTTAAGCCGGCGACAATATATCTTTTCCTGGGATCCCTGTTTGTACTCGTTGCAATAAGTGAGTTTTTCAGGGCATTTTACTGAGTAATCCCCTGATTTTCCATCATTTTAAAAATCTCTTCGTATTTCTTTTCTATCTCTTCTTCTTCCTTTATGTTCTTTGAAAGTTCTTCAATCTTGTTTTTTCTGAGTTTCCATTGATTAACTCTCCACACCTTTCCCTTGGGAAGAGTTATCTCCTCTCTGTGCGTCTTCAGAAAGCCATTCTCTTCCAGATCATAAAAGGCATCTCTCTCAGGAGAGGAGAGAACATTGTCAAGCACATAGTCCTCATATCCAAAGAACGCCAAAAGAAAGTCGCCAAGCTCCACAACATCCGCCTTACTCACACCTTTACTTCCGTATACGTTTTGAAGGGCTTTTATCAGAACGTTTCTTTTAAGGACGCTCATGTAAATCGAATGAGTATCACTACCTCTTAATTAAATTTCCCCTAACATGAGTAAATATATATATATTTAGTTTGCGGAGTTAATTTTGTTGGAAAAAAATAAACCCGTGTGCGTGACTTTACATGGTTAATTTTTAATTGAACTTCCCAGTGGCTCTATTCCAGTTTGTAATGTAATTCAAGTTTAGGGTGCTAATTCATATTTTCTATTCCCAGGATTTTCATGGCATTGATACCACGTTCGTCCTGGGAT
>NZ_JBLSDF010000015.1:0-41367 GCF_052315355.1 Cuniculiplasma thermophilum | reverse complement strand
ATCATTTATCTGAGGGCAGCAGAGATAAATGACAAATGGTCTATGAGATCATTGAGGGGATATTATAAATGCATTGATGAGATTAAGGAAATGTTCCAAAGGAGGTATCCTTTATAAATACACAACATTTGGGACACTATGTCAATTCAGGCACCAGTGATATGGAACATACATTCTGAAGTGAGAGAAAGTTGCGAAAATAAAAAAATTTGGGTTATTTTAGCGGGAAGTTCATCAATGTTTCTTTGGGGTATAGTTCTCTACATGTCCATATTAGTTTATAAATTCGTCAATATACCTTCAGACCTTTCATTTCTTTATCCGGTGTCAGGGGCTCTTGGACTCCTGAGTGGAAATCTGTTAATTGGATATATCTCAGACAGAATTGGAAGGAAGATACCTTTTCTCATTTCAATTTACATGGCCTCTGTGGGTATTATAGGAGCAATTTTTTCTTCAAACTATTTTGAACTCACTTTTTTCATCTTCTTTGCGAATTTTTTCCTTGGAGGAGATGAAACAGTACTCATCTCTTACCTCTATGAAGAGTTTCATGCGTTTTCAAGATCCAGATACATTGTGGCTATAACAAACATGGCTAACGGGGGAGTATTTTTTTCTGTATTTTTTCCCACTTTCAGAAAATGGAATAAGAGAATTTTTGCTATTTTCATCCATTATAATATTAATGTTAGGGATCATTTCACGGCATAAAATTTCAGAGTACTATTGGTTAAGTAAATCCCATTTAGATTCTCCCACCAAATCAGAAATGAACAAGAAGATAAAAGAGACCTATAATTATAAGGGAAATCACTTTATTATTCTGTCAGATTTTGAGCAACTAACGACAGGAACAGCCATAGTTGCAGGATTCTTTCTTATCAACATTTACTTTGGCGATCTATATGCAAATCAACCTTACTATGTAACTCTGCTTACAACATTTGCAGGGTTTGTTTCAGGGATAATTCTAGCCATATTTGTGAAGAGATTGCAGCATAAGGTAATTCCTATTGCATCATTTCCGCTTATGGCCATTATTGTTGTTTTTGCTTCAATATTTTCATATCTTTCCGTTCTACCATTTGCCCTCTTAATCTGGCTACTCATCATAAGAAGTTTTCTTTCAGAGATTGGATGGGGAAGCAGAGACATATTACAGACTGAGCTCACGTTTACACCTGAGCGTGGAAGACACATATCCAGAATCAGGGCATTTTCATATTCAATTCTTATTATCTTATATTTTTTGGTATATATGGAAAAACCCTCAATTTTCATCTACTTAGTTATTATAAGCGTTATAGAGATTATGGCGGCAATAGGAGCTATATTGTGGTATCTTAGGGGTGTTGAAACTGCAGGAAAGGAACTCATATGAGTATGGTAAATTAGACAATGATTTGCTATCCAGAAAAATACTGGGAAGAGTTAGTAATAGGAGTACATTTTTGGGCCCAAAGGTAGGCGTGGACTATGGAATATATGGTTTAGGGAAGGATAGGACAATTATGACCACTGACCCACTATCATGCCATAAGCCACTAGGAATGAACTTCGCCGCCAGATTCGGCTTCCATATCATTCTCACGGACTTCCTGGCCTCAGGGAACCTTCCTGAATACATGGCAGTAACACTAACACTTCCGGTGGATTTCGATGATAATATGCTGGACGAATACTGGTCATCATTCACATACGAGGCAAAAAACTGGTCTGTTGATATTGTAACCGGCCATACCGGTAGATACCCGTCTTCTAGATTACCATTAATTGGATCTGCGACAATGTGCGGCAAACTGAAGGTAAATCCTCCTGATATTGGTATGGTTAAGAGTGGCGATAATCTCTATATTACTGGCATTCCAGGAATTCAGGCAGCCGTAATTCTTTCTGCTTATAGTAATAAATCTGATAAGGCTTCCAAAGAGATATTGGGAATGAGAGAGGGAATAATAGGGAGCAATAAAATAAAAAAAATTCTGGAATTCCAAAACAAAACTGATGGAATTTTATATCTGCACGACGTTACAGAGGGAGGGCTTGTCACTGCTATGAACGAGGTATCATCCCTCGCAAAACATGATGTTATAGTGAACAGTAATAATCTTAATGGAAACGAAAAGGTAATTAGTTATCTCAAAGGTTTCGGCATTAACTGGCTGGAAACGACCAGTGAAGGATGCATTATAATTGCTGTAAAAGAGGAATCCTCTAATGAATTTGAAAGTTTTATGAAGGATAATGGGATAGATTTTTCAATGGCAGGAAGATTTCTGGAAGAGAAAGGAGGTAAAGTATTCCTCGATGGAAATATATGGTCAACAAGGAGAGGAGATCCTTACTGGGGGGCGATAAAAAAATGATAATCTATGGAATAACTCCGGATTTCTTCGGTCAAGCCTTTTATAGCAGAACCGAAAGGATCCTCATGGCAGGAATCGAAATTTTACAGTATAGAGATAAGACCTCCAGTGATGAGAAATATGTGGAGGTGGCTAAAAAGTTAAAGGCAATGTGTGCTGATCATGGAACGATCTTTTATATAAACGATAGGGTCCATTTATATCAGGATATAGAATCAGACGGAGTTCATGTGGGAAAGGATGATACAGATATAAGTGTAATAAGGAAAAAATATTCTGGTTTGAGGATTGGTGGATCATCATATTGTGATCCGGAACTTGCTGTTCTTCTGCAATCAAAGGGGGCAGATTATGTTGCATTTGGTTCTATGTATCCTACAAGTACAAAAAAAGATTACACCTTATGTAATCCAGAAGTCATAAAAGTGGCAAGGCCGAAGCTTAAAGTACCCATATACGCAATAGGTGGAATCGATTTTCAGAACGTGGGAAAGATCATAGATTTGAAATATGATGGTATCGCAGTAAGTTCTATGCTTTATTCTTCGCAGGATCCTTATGAGAGCACATTGAGGCTCAGATCAATGATCTGATGGCCTCTTCATACCCGCCCTTTGTAAGGACCCACTCAAGAATAAATTCAAATACGGCTATAAGAGAGAGAATGAGAAGAAGCATTATAAATATCAGGCCCTCCAGTGGGCTGCTGAATCTAATGAAAGCTAAATCCATGGAATGTAGCTCGTTGTAATTAATTCCTGTAAATATGGATGTCAGAAATACCATTATTAGGATAGATGCCGAATACAGTTTTTTTGCGGCTGCTTCCATATTGATAATATTGTGTATTAGGTAGGATGTTGCAATCACAACGATGGAGAACAGGACGACATCGGGATCAATGAAATAATTAAATGCTCCAAAGGTAAATGTCAGTACACCAACAACAATGGGACGAACCATTCCATTAACCTTCCCCATTTCCTGCCTGTATCTCGTCGCTGAAAGATTTATAAAAGCCAGACTGATTAAAACCATAAAATCCGTTATACTTAAAAGGAAATTTTCTCCAGTTTCCACAAGTATTATTATGAATATAAGCGTAAATATCCAGGAAAATCTGGCTATGGAAAGGGGAAAAATTCTGTCTTCTCCAAGTGATCTAAGATGCCTTGAAGCAGCTAAAAATGCCGGCACAAAAGTTGTCAATGTGGCTATTATAAATGCCAATATCATAAATATGTATGCGATTCCACCACCTGTGGAGTTTGCTATATTAAACGCGGGAATTGCATCGGTTTCCAGGCCTATCCCTCTCCGCTGGGTTGTTAAAACAGCAACTGAATATATTATGTTTATGGAAGATGATATTATGACGGTTGCGATCATACTTAATTTTATTATTTTGTCCTTTTCCATCTTCAGTTTTTTTCTAATTATTGGTAAATAATATTCTGATTTTGTGTTAACGCTTCTCTGAAATGCCATGATCTCCTGAAAGCCAAAAAATAGGATGAAAAGGTATCCAGTATCAATGAGTATGTCCTCAAACCAATTGCCAGAAAACGAGAAGAATAATTTTGTTGAAAGTGGGGCACTGTGGAATACAACTGCCTCCTCGGCAACCAGTATGGCTGCCATTATTACCATCATTACTAATTGAACTTTCCCTATGAGAACAATGTATCTTTCTTCAAAAAAAGCATTTATAATGAACCAGAAAACAAACAATGCAAGTATACCGTATATTAAAATCTGAGACAGGGTTCCAGTTAGAATATGACTTGAAGGTATTACTATAAGCAAAAGATCAAAGAAGATTATTACACAATAGGCTGCAAGTGCAGAATTGGCAACCCACATGGAAGTTCTGCTAATAAAATATCTCACGGATGATACCCCGTAGGCCTCTCTCACAAAGGCTGGACCACCAACTATATCCTTTCCATTCTGTTTATGGAATAGATAGACATCATTGTAAACCCTCGCCATAATCATTGAGGTTGCGGCCGCTACAATAAGTGAAATTGTAGATATTATGCCGAACTGCAATGCATTCTCAGGAATAAGAATGAAAAGAGGAGAACCCAGAGTAGAACCAACGCCTATTGACAGAACAATAAAAAATCCGTATACAGGATTTGGTTTTCCAGTGACTCTTGGTCTGGAAAAGCGAACTCTCAGTGATAAGGGAAAAGAGAGAGTCATATAAAGCGACAAAACAAGACCCGTGAAGAAAGAAATCAATAAAATTGTTCTCTTAAGGGATATGGTCTCAAAGTTAAAAAGATAGGAAAAGTTTAATATTCCAAAGAGTGCCATGAATATGAAAATGGAAAGGGAAGCAATAGTTATGATTACCCTTGCAGTGTAAATTTTTCTTATCGTCTTTCTATCCAAATCCTCTCACCTGAACAGATACCTTATATTCACCCTTGCAGTTTTTAAAGTAAAAAAACCAGCAAAAAGTACGATCAAAGCGGTTAAGAAATTAATAAAAAGTGCAAGCTGGAAATAACCTGACCTTATTTCAGCATATTTCAAACCGCTCACATAGTAGGAAAAAAATATATTACTATTACCAGCCGATGAAAAAGTGGGTACAACTAGTATTATCCCAAGAATAAATAGGAAAGCTGATAGAAGAAATTCACCTGCGGTTGCGAGTAAAATTGATAAATCGTTTCCTTTTCTCGCCGTTCTTACTATTTCAATAAATTCCCTCACCTCCCCGCTTGAACTATTTTCAATTCTTCTAATAACATCTGATCTTGTTATTGTTGCATCTTTGTCTGAAAGAAGCATAAGGGCCTTAACGTTGATCTCAAAGGAATCTATTAAAGGATCTAAGGGGTCCTCTTTCTTTTCCTGATCCATAAATCTTCTATGTGAGCGAGAATATAAATCTTACCGACTCTGCATTTTAAGGTTATAAAAATATATAGGTAGATATCCAATGGCCTATATTGAGCACTCACAAAAAACAAAGGTAAGGTTAAAAAAACATTCTGACATACACATATGGCGATTTAAATAGAGAATACAAATTCTTCATCTGAGGATAAGACCCTGAGGGTATACTTCCAGTATCTGTTGGATTCCATCATCAGTCAGAACGAGTACGATAATCTTAAGAATAATATGGATAACATAAAGAATGCCTTGCCTCAGGAAATTGCTGATATTGACAAGTTGCAGGTCGGCATCTCCAAGATTATAGATGATTTTAAAGCCTCAAAATCATATAAGGGAATTGGAGAAACTGAAAAGGAAATTAATGATTTTGTCAAGGCCAGTCTGGAGAAATTGAAAAAAAGGGTAGGGGATGACTTTAAGAGCAAAATGGATGAAATTGAGACGGCAATGTCATCAGCCAAAATGAACTCCGTCAAAAACATTCAAGCATTTCTTTCATCTGATGCTCTGAAGGTAATCGATATGAGCATAAATCTTCGACTTATAGAGGGAATATATGATTCATCGGTAAAGTATATCGCAGAAGGTGGTATAGAGTATGAGTTTTCCCTTAACACCAGGAGTCTGGAGATATTCAAGGAACCTATCAAGTTTGGTTCACTTGAAAAAGGGGTCAAGATACCGGTAAATAGCGGCAGCAACTGGGTAGGTAAGGAGACACAGGTGGATTACGAAAAAATTGATAGATATTATCTTTCATCTGCAAGTATAAGCAAGGGAAATCTCTTTGTTGTCTTTTCAGATCCAGACAGTGATGGAAAGGTTACGTTCGTAATGTCAAGAGGAAATGATAATGCCTTTCTTTCTATTGAGTATTCTATTGACAAACAGACCATAGATATTACTGGAAATTCTGCCCTAAGCAGTACAATTGAAATGGAAAGAATTCAGGACCCTCTTGATCGTATTTATGGGAGTATAATGGAGATAGAAGCAAATAAAATGAAATTAATTCATCTCTATCAAAATGGTAATGAGGTTTTAGAAACTGGTAATTTAAGGCAATTCGCAATGAAGGTGTTCGAAATGAAAAAGGATATTCTTCAGAATCTATTGAAGGAACAATCTTCAAATACCGGCGGATCTGTTAATGTAAAGGAAAGACTTTCCCTTGCCGGAAATTCTGGAATTGAATTAGCTAAAATGATGGGTATAAGCATATGATCGAACGCGACGACTTTTCTCCTTTTGGACTAGGAACCTGGAGAATGGGAGGAGGTTCCTCCCCAGACCACTCGAAGGATAAGGAATGGGTAAATATTATAGATGTTGCCATGAAAAATGGCATAAACGTTATTGATACCGCAGAGATGTATGGTGGTGGACATGCAGAGGAACTCGTTGGAAAGGCACTTGAACTCAATGATAGAGATAAGGTTTTCATTATAACAAAGGCTTGGCCATCCTCATATGGAAAATTGAAAAATGCAATAAATAATTCAATGAAGAGAATGAAAATTGATTATGTAGATCTCTATCTTTTGCACTGGCCTGATGAAAATTATCCAATTGAGACTTTAATCAAAGAACTAATGGAAATCAAGGACGAAGGTCTTGCAAGGTATGTTGGCGTAAGCAATTTTCAGTTAGACCTTCTTATGGAAGCAAATGAGTTATCTGGACATAATTTGTATGCAAATCAGATTGAACTAAACGTGTCAAAACAGTCAACATTTAATGAGGTCCGGGAATACTGTGAAGAAAACAATATTTTGCCTATAGCCTATTCTCCCTTAAACAGAAACAGAATGCCTGATGATATAAAATTACAAGAAAGAATAAAAAAATCGGGACTCTCAGTGTCTTCATACAGTCTCCTCTATACAATCTCACTTGGGGCCTATCCTATACCAAAATTTTCCACAACTGAGCATTTGGAGGCTCTCTTAGAAGCATATGAGCAATATTCAAAGGGAAAAATAAGAATGTTTTAAGTTTCTTAAACTCCAAGTTCAACCATTTTAACTTTTGAAAAAGTCATCATTTTAAAAATTATTTACATCATTTAGTCAGGAATGGAAATAGATAAATCCTTTGTAGCACATGTCTGATTATGAAAAACTATATTGATGGACAGTGGGTGGATTCAAGTAACGGCAAAACTATAGATAAACTGAACCCTTCAACGGGTGAATTATTAGACAAATTTCCTGCATCAACAAAGGAGGATGTTGACCGTGCAATAGATGCAGCAGATTCGTCATTCCAGGCATGGTTCGATCTGGGTTCTGTAGAAAGGGGAAAATTGATCCGAAATGCAGGGGACCGCATAAGAGAATCAAGAAAGGAGCTAGAAGAAATACTTATAAAGGAATGTGGCAAGGTCAAGGTTCAGGCTGCCGAGGAAGTAGATGGTGTACTTGATCAGATTTACTATTATTCTGAGTTTGCAAGGAAAATTACAGGTGATATTGTTGAAGGTACAAATTCACAAAGAAAGATCTTTCAATATAAGGTACCATACGGTGTTGTCATTGCTTTGACCCCATGGAATTTTCCAGCGGGTATGGTAGCAAGAAAACTTGCACCTGCCCTCCTTACAGGAAATTCAGTCGTACTTAAGCCAAGTAGTGATACCCCCCTGACTGCGGAGTGGATAGTCAGGAAGTTCGTTGAAGCAGGAATACCAAAGGGTGTCCTCAATCTTATAACTGGAAAAGGGTCTGAGATAGGAGATTATATAGTGTCCCACAAGAAGGTTGGGCTCGTAACAATGACAGGATCAACAGAGACAGGCCAGCGTATAATAGAGAACACATCAAAAAATATGGCAAAAACAATACTTGAATTGGGTGGAAAGGCTCCGTTCATAATATGGAAGGACGCGGACCTTGAAAATGCAGCAAAGGCTTTGATTTGGGCTAAATTCTGGAATGCTGGGCAATCTTGCATTGCTGCAGAAAGAGTATATGTTCACTCAGATGTAAAGCAGAAGTTTATGGACATCTTTTTGAAAATGACAAAGCAGGTGAAAGTGGGTGATCCAAACAATTCAGTAATGGGGCCATTGATCAACAAGGGTGCAGTTAAGACAATGGAGTCATTTATCTCAAAGGCAAAGGAAGAGAAGCTAAACATAGTGGCGGGTGGAAAAACTCCTGAACTTTCCGGTCCATTGAGAAATGGCTTCTTCTTCGAACCAACAGTTATAGACAATGTTCCACAGAACTCACCTCTCTTCCAGGAGGAAATCTTTGGTCCTATTGTGGGGATACACGAAGTAAGTGACAAGGAGACAATGTTTAAACTGGCCAATGATTCAAAATACGGTCTTGCTTCCTATCTGTTTACCTCAGATATGAATCTTGTTTATGAAGCCTCGGAGAGGATAAGGTTTGGGGAAGTATACGTAAACATGCCTGGACCTGAGGCTTCACAGGGATACCACACAGGTTTCAGAATGACCGGTCAGGCAGGAGAGGGAAGCAAATACGGAATTGAGGAGTATCTCAAATTGAAAAACGTATATGTTGATTACTCTGGGAGCAAATTAAAAATTGGAACAGTTCCCGGTTTCTAAACCCTTATTTCCAATTTTTTTAGAAATTTAGAATTAACTACATATGGTAGTAATTATAAAAAAGGTTTTACACTTTTACAAAATATGGATTCATGTCACTTAAAATAGAAAAGGATCAAGAAGGTATTGTAAGAATAAGTTTTAACACTCCATTTATAAGAGATATGTATGATTTTCACGCTGAATCCCAGCTGAGTGAGGATTTTCTTTCAGGTCACAGAATAACCATTGAAGAATATGAGGAATCAGTAAAGATCCAGATGCCCCTGGAACTTATGGATCATATCATGGGTCTTGGCGAAAAGGCCCTACCTGTGGAGAGAAGGAGAACAAGGGTTGAATTCTGGAATTACGATAGCTATGCCTATAATCTTAAGACAGATCCACTGTATGTATCAATCCCTTTCTTCTTAAAAATAAGCCAGGGAAAGGCGACAGGATTTTTTGTAAATTATGGTGGAAGAACCATAATGGATTTTGGACAGGAGATTTACGATAAAATAACCATAACTGTACCTTCAAGGAATTTTGAATTATACATATTCCCTGAAGGCACACCTGCAGATGTTTCAGCTAATTTCATGAAGATGACAGGAAGGCCATTCACCCTGCCTGAATGGTCACTGGAACATCAGATATGCAGATATTCCTATTATCCGGAAAAGAGAGTTCTGGACATAATCCATATGTACCAGAAGGTATTCGGTAAGGAATCCGTAGGATCTGTCTATCTTGATATCGATTACATGAAAGACTATGTACCCTTCACCATAGACGGTAAAAAATTTTCCAATCCAGAAAAATTTATTGAGGAGTGTCACAACAGAGGAATTAAGGTAATTCCCATAATTGACCCCGGATTAAAACTGGATCAAAAGGATGAGACCTTTATAAAGGGGCTTGGAAATTATGTGGAAACTTCAAAGGGTGAAATATTCTCATCCAGTGTCTGGCCTGGAACATGCGCATTCCCGGATTTCCTCATGGACAGGGCAAGAGAATTCTGGAGCAGCAAGGTTAGGGAATTTATAAAGAATGGATTTGATGGCATATGGCTTGATATGAATGAACCATCAATGAACAGTAAATCACGAACTATTGACGAGGATGCGGTTCACAATTACAATGGTTCCAAGATTTCCCACACTTATGTTCATAATTACTATTCTTATTTTGAATCAATGGCAACCAAAAAGGCATTAGGAGAGGATAAGTTTATTCTTTCCAGGTCAGGATTCGCAGGAAGCCAGAGATACGCTGCCATATGGTCAGGGGACGGAAACGGAAACTTTGAAGGCATGGCTCTTCAGATTCCACTGCTTAGTTCTTTGAGTATTTCTGGTGTTCCCTATGTGGGATGTGATCTGGGGGGCTTTCTGAATTATAGTGATCCGGAGTTACTCCTGAGATTCTATCAGATGGCCTTATTCTTCCCTGTTTACAGGAACCACAAATCAAAAACTGAAAATGATCAAGAGCTTTACATATACAATTCATTCTATACTGAGAGATTCAGGGAAATTCTAAGGTTGAGGCATTCCATAGTACCACATCTTCTGTGGAAGGCCAGATTGGCGGAAGAGAATTTCGAGCCCATAATCAGGCCGCTTGCATTCAATTTTCCCAATGAGGATGGTCTTTACCAGATAGATGACCAGTACATGGTGGGTGATGAAATAATGATTGCACCCATAGTCCAAAGAGGAATGGATAGCAGAAAGGTTTTCCTGCCTTCAGGAAGATGGTATAATCTCCAGACTGGTGAAATGAATCTGGGTAATAAGATGGTGAATTCAGGTGGAGATATGCCCATATATCTGAGGGAGAATCATCTGTTACTTACAAGAAAAGGTATTGTTGTATTTGGTAACATCAAAGAGAAAGTCTTTTACGAAGGAAAGTGGTTAGAAATAGAAAAGATCAAGGATCAGATAAAAACTTCAGAAAATACCAAGGAAAGGATTCTGGACTGTGAAAAGGAAAGAGTTCTCATTAGCGACTTAATTTAAGCCGCCACTTTTTCCCATTTTTAATTTCTGAATAAACTAACAGTTTAATAAACACCTATTTATGCAAATTTTTAGAATCTTCTTTCTTTGCTCCCAAAAGCAAACCTATTACAAACCCAAGCTCTATAAACGTCATAATGAACATCACTTTAAGGTTATTTCCCACATCAAGAAATGCCGAAGCTACTGCCAATATTGCGCCAATTATCAATCCCATTAATCCATATTTATATGCGAGCGACCATGCCATTTTTCCATATTTCAGCATTACATATATCATTTTCAATTTTCAGTTTCGGCGCTTTATGGATTTTTTCCTCATTTCGAATTGGAACAACAAAATCCTCTGCAATACCTGAGGAATTTATGACTTTGGAAAATATAAGAGTCCTATTTCGTATTGTTATTCGAGCTTATTTGATTTTAAGACTTAATATGGGTAAGGGAATCGAGATTCGGTTAAATAGGGCTTAATCGGTATTTGGGCAGTTAAAGACTTGGAAAGGGTGTACTGTAAACGCTCATCCAAATTCACTCATTTTCTATCATCTAATGGTTTCACTTTTTGCTCATTTATCTAACATGTCTTGTATCCATATATGGGGTGCTTCAATGATATCGTGATGTGAAAGAGATCCTTTGCAATGAATCCGATAGATACTGTGTATTTGAAAAGCATTCTTTATATGTGATTTTTTATTATCCCGTTAAAAGTTCTATTTCTTTGTTTGTATCCCACTATTTCCCCTCCTTTGCTTCCATAATCTGACTCTAATTTCTGATTAACACCAATCAAATCTAACTCATTCAAAAATCCCTATTTCATTACCTGAATTCTTCACTTTTGATTCTTTTTCCCAGGTTCATTTCTATATTTTTCAATAATAAAGAAATAATTTTTCACCTTATCCTTTCCCTTTTCAGTTATTCTGATAAATGTCATTGGTCTCCTAAGCGTGAGTTCAGTCTTTATAGTTACATAGTCCCCTTCCTGCAAATATTTCAATTGAACATGTAGGGAAGATTTTGGAAGACCTGTTGAGAGAAGTAGCTCTGTAAATGTTATTTTGTCTATTCCGTAAAGTCCAATAAGAATGCCTGTCCTGATTCCATTGGAGTAAATGTCATCTCCAACTATTTCATTGAGTTCACGTTCCTCACTCATGAAGGGTATCACTCCTCCTGTTCTCAAAGAAAAGGTACATTCCAGAGAAGAACCAGGTTAAGGCAAATATAATAAAAAAGTAATCTGATATAAAAATTCCACCAAGATATCCAATAGAGAAACCTGTGGATGCCAGTATCTCAATTCCAATCAATTTTGCCCTACTTGTAGCTTTATAAAGTTTACCGGAGATGGAAATAAACCAGATGATCGTGGATATGTAAAAGAAAAATACGGGTATCATTTCAAAATTTTCCAGCCCTTCAAGATCAAATAGGGCGGACAGAATTACCGCACTTAACAATAACAGAAATACAAAATTTCCATTAAGCAAAGAATCTATTATTTTCCATTTCTCTCTATCCTTGTTTTCAATAAGGTACAGGGTTTCTCCTGCCTTTTTGATTTTGCTCCTGTATCTGTATATTATCCAAATATATACTGTAAAAATAAAAAGTGAATAAAGATTGAGCAGGGTGTCTACATATCTATTCCTGAGTCTATCAGCTATGTAAACCAAGGAGTATCCAATTCCATAATTAACTGGAATATATGTGGAAAAAAGGATATAAACAAATATTTCGATCTTACGTATGTACCTATAGATAATTTTCTGAGAAATAGCGAGGGACAGAGCCATCTCATTCTTAATCATTTAAACCACATTCATTTATGATACCATTTATTGTTCTACTTACAAACTCAAAGGATTGAAGCCTTAATGAAATAGGTCTAAAACTGTCTATCGTTGCGGTCACCTCCAGCATAAATATGATCAATTAATAAATATATAATAATCATGACAAAAATAAGGAACAGGAAAATTCCAGAGAAGCAAAGAAAGAGGTTCGGATGAATTGGGCTAATCACATTACTGTAGTAAACATCAGAACCGCTAAAAAGATAGTTAAGTATGTAAAATACAGAGGAATAGGGGAATATATACTCAACGAAACCGTGCAATCCATTTGTCATTAGTATGAATGTAACTATATATAGAAAGAAGGGAATATATCTTGCGTATACCAGTATTTTAGTTCTTGATGTGATTAGAACTATAGACACTATTAAAAGTGCAATGGAAGTAAATATGAAACCATCGAGGATGGACATAAATATTATCATAGGAAGGTTAAAAGCAATGTTTACTGGAAGTATCCAGAGGCCCAATCTAAGTCTAAGGAGTAAAAGCAAAATAAGGAAAAGGAAGGTTCCATTCATGATGAATGTAACTATTATTCCAAAAATAAGTGATCCCATGAGATTAAGTTTCTTTATTCCCATCCTGTGAAACAGGAAACCGAAGGAACGGGATTGGTATGCATAGGAAGAGGCAATGGCCGTTGCGGATGTACTGCAGGAAAAACCAAACACAAAGGCGAAGGCAAGGGCGAACTCATCTCTGTATATGGTAATAGTATCCTGTGAAATTCCAGTTCTAATGGAAAGTACAGTTAATACACCTATTATTGAGGAGACAACAAAAGACCACATGAGCATAATTTTGTTCGCAGGTATATTTTTTATAAAATAGGAAATCATTCTCACAGGAGTCTATTTCATTCAGGAACATAATAGGAGGTGAAAGGTTCAAAAACTGAACAATGTGCAACATTATAATTGGGTGTGGAAATGGATGACTATGATATTTCTAAATGACTTGAGTCTTAACTATGGAAAGAGGAACATTTTTGGTCCATTAAATATGAGAATTGAAAAAAATTCAGTAATTTTGGGGCATAACGGATCAGGAAAAACATCACTGGTTAAGGCAATTTGTGGAGTATTGAAGGTAAATGGAAGGGTGGAATTTGAAGGGGAATGTGGAAGGAGAAGAAGCTTATGTGTCATTTCAAACCTAGAAGAGCTATTTTCCTTTGCCCAGACACCCAAAGATATAGCGCTCATATATTCACAATATTCAAGCATGCTTACGGAAGAAATCAAAAGGAATCTGGAAATATTTAATGCAGAATCTTTATATCATACTTCTTTTAGGGAGATGTCCACCGGGGAGCAAAAAATCATTTACAGTAGTTTGGCCATTTCTTCTGGATCCTTAAACATATTGTTTGATGAACCTCTGGAAAACCTGGACCCAAAAAGGAAGAGAATAATGATCGACCAGATAAAAGAGCTCAAATCCAATAAAATACTTGTGACCCATGAGATAGGAATATTGAGAGAACTTGAAGAATGGAGCATATATGTTATGTTCGGCGGACAGATCTATGGGCCTGTAAATTGCAAAGATTTCCTAAGGAGTGAGCCTCTCTATGGAGTCCATGAGGAATCCATTCTTACAATCACCTCAAGGGAGGGGACAATATCTTTTGTCCCATCCCATGGTGAAGGCATAGGACTCCATAGTAACATGGAAGAAATTTTTTACAAATTATACTGAAATTTTTTATAATCAACCAAATTTATGTCATTTCAGAATTGTACAATTTGCTTCCTTCGGTTTCCATCTCCTTATATATTTCATTACTCTGATATACTGGTACAACTTAATAAGCCAATTTAACATACTGAATTATGACCATGGAAGATTATGAATCACTTTTAGAAAGAACCTCAGATATACTGGCTAAATCCACAGTAAGTCAGGAGAGGCTTAAGATTCCAAAACCTGTTATAATTCTAGAGGGAAAGGTTACCATTGTGAGAAATTTTATAGATATAGTTGAGATGATAAACAGAGACCCAAAGGATGTTGCGAAGTTCTTCATGAAGGAATTCGGTATAGGGGTAAACATTGACGGTAGGAGACTCTTGATTAACAGGAAGATAACTGAAGAAGAGTTTTCAGCAAAACTTGAGCAGTATCTTAATGTGTATGTTAGATGTTATGAATGTAATTCGCCTGATACAGAAATTAAAAAGGAAAATAGGGTTAATGTAATTGTTTGTAAGGCCTGTGGTGCACAGCATCCCATTAATTCATCAAGAGAGATAGTCATAAATAGAGATCAGATAGAAGAAGGCAAGAGATACACAGTAACTATAGAAGAAATAGGAAAATCGGGTGAAGGAAGAACAAAGTTATACGGTTTTAACATAATAGTTCCAGGAGTTAAAAAGGGCCAGACGGTAAAGGTTGAAGTTAAAAAGATACGGGACGGAATGGCCATTGCAGAAGTCGTCAGATAATCTGGTCATTCCAGATACAAACATTCTTATCTATTCTGTAAAGCAGCGTATCGATCTGAAGTGGGAATTAGGCAAAAAATTGGGCAGATTCAGAATGATATTGCTGAGTTGCGTCAGGAAGGAACTGGAGGGCCTATCAAGGTCAATAAATGAGGCTTCGATTGCGCTGACCATATATGGAAATACTGAAGTAGTCATGGCGGATGGAACCGGAGATGAATGTCTTGAGAGGGAATGTGCAAGACTCAGGGGAATAATGGTTACAAATGACAGAAATCTTGCTGAAAGGGCTAAAAAAAATGGCATTTCGGTACTTAATATTAGAGATGGCAGGAGTTTAGAATGGTACAGATAGATGGAGAAAGTAATAGAAAATACTTCTTTTTTATATCCTCCCTTGCGGAAGAGAAGAAGGAGAAAGGGGAAATAAGATTAAGCAGCTCAGACCTGGGAAATATGTGGGGTGTGAGCCAACAGAGTGCCTCAAGATTTATAATAGAGATGGAGAAGAAAGGGCTCATAAGACGTTCTATTTCAAACAAATGTCAGGAGATCGATATTGAAGAAAAAGGCATGGATCTTTTATATGAGGTATATGGTGTTCTATCTGAAATACTGGAAAAGGAGAGACATATTGAAGTGGTAGGCAAAGTGAAGAGTGGTCTCGGTGAGGGGAGATATTATGTATCAAAAAAACCATATGTGACACAGTTCAATGAGAGGCTTGGTATAATTCCTTATCCGGGAACATTGAATATTAAAATTGATCCAGAATATGAAAGTACATTGAGACAGATAAGGGGTAGAAAAGGGATCATTATTGAAGGTTTTTCATCGGATGATAGAACATATGGTGCGGTGAAGGCTTTTAAATGCAAAATACAAAATATAGACTGTGCCCTCATTTTTCCATACAGATCTATTTATCGTGACGTAATGGAAATAATATCGGCGGAATATTTAAGGGAAAAACTAAATCTAAAGGATGAGGACACGCTTACGGTAGAGTTTACTTTTAGAAGGTAACGTCAATTTTCCCGCTCTCTATCTCCATGGCAAATTTTTCAATCCTCTTCTCCAATTGAGCCTCATCAAGACCACACTCAATGTATTCCATGAAAAGTTCAAAGGAATCCTCGGTCACTTCCTTTCCCTCGTAAACAACCAAACTCCCGCAGTTTCTCGAAGCATCAAAGTTATGTCTGTATGTGCAAACTAATGTAACATTCTTTGAATCTATATATCTGGTAATTTTTGAATAATCCCTCATCAAATCATCACCATATAATGACATGGAATAAAAATCGATCTCAAAGACATAACTTCTCCCCCATGATTTTCAAGCATCAATCAAGTTTATGGCTTACTTCCAGAATGAAGGAAGAATTTATGGGAATATTTTATCCAAACCTGATTCCCATATTTTCCTTAGTTTCTCGATTTCTTCATTTATTACTGTAACTGAATCGTTCACAATCTCAATTCTATTCCCACCGGTCTTTCCAAGTTTCTTTAGGATAATACCTTCCCCTACCTTTTCCACCTCTTGCTCCTTTGAGTTGGGTACCTCTATTATTATTCTGTTTCCAGATTCAGAATACAGCTTATTCAACAATCTGTTTGGGGATATGGCAGATATGTCCACTGTGAAACCTATTCCTGAACCAAAAGTCATTTCAAGGAGCGAAACCAATAAACCACCAGTTCCCACATCATGGGCAGAAAGAACCAAGTCCCTGTCCAAAGATTTTTGCATGAATGTCCTCAGTTTAATAAGATCATCCATATTGTTTTTTTCAAGTGTCCCTGACTTAACTTTTCTATATTTCAGGTAAAGGCTCCCACCAAGATCGCAGGAACTCCATCCTGCCAGATAGAGCGTACTCCCACTATCTTTGATATCGGATGTTAAGGATTTCTCATAATCTTCCATTATTCCTGTCATAAGGATATTTGGAACGGGTGGGATATCAATTCCACCTGTCTGGTTGTAAAGACTTACGTTTCCAGCAACTATGGGTAGTTTCATATATTTACAGAATTCTCCAATGGCCCTTACAGACTCTGTAAATTGACCCATAATTTCAACCCTGTCTGGATTTCCAAAATTTAAGGCATCAACTACGCTATGTGGCTCACCACCAAGGCATAAAATATTTCTGTATGCCCTTGCCATTGTCCACATTGTTCCCTCGTAGCTATCCACCTCAGTTGCGGTAACCTTGCATCCCGATGTTATGGCCAATCCATCCTTTCTGTCATTTGACACTCGCATAACAGCGCCGTCTGTTGGGCCCTCTCTGTTTGGGAAACCTGAAAATGGTCTCACCACCGAGTTACCTCTGACAGTAAAATCGTACTGCCTTATGACTTTAAATTTTGACGAGTTGTTGAAATCCAGTAAAAATCTTTCAAGGTCCTTCTCAAAATCTTCTGGATCTTTCAGTAAAACTGTCTCCCTCTCATGGGTTCTCTGTATCTTGTAGGGCTTTGCGTATACAGGTCCTGATGTGAGAAAAGTGAGAGGAAGATCAAGAACTTTTTCACCATGGAAATATAGTTTCATTCTCTTTCCTGGTACACTGTGTCCAATTATACTGTTATCTATGCCCCACTTTTCCATTATTTCCCTAACTTTCTGAACATTCTCCTCCCTTAAGGAGAGCAGCATCCTTTCCTGGCTTTCGCTTATCCATATTTCCCAAGGTCCCATGTTTTTCTCTTTGAGTATTACATTATCCAGTATGATTTCGCCTCCGGCTCCACCCGCAAGGCACATCTCTCCTGCTGCACTGGATAAACCACCTCCACCAAGATCCTTCATTCCCGCAATTAAACCAAGGGAGTTTGCCTCCAGTACAGCCTTGATCAGTGGTTCTTTAACTATTGGATTACCAAGTTGGACTGCTTTTCTGTTTTCCTTATCATCCGTTTCAAGATTTCTGGAGGCAAAGTTGACTCCATGAATCCCATCTCTGCCGGTCTTGCCACCTGCGAGCATCAGAACATCGTTGGTGCTTGATACCCTGCTCCTGCTGATATCTTTTTCTTTAAGTATACCGATACATCCCGCATTCACAAGAGGGGTTCCTTCAAAAGTCTCATCAAAGTAAAGAGAACCTGCAACCGTCGGTATTCCAACCCTGTTCCCATAATCCCTTATTCCCCCAACAATGTTGTTTATCATGAAAGTTGTGTTCAATGAACCTTTTGGTCTCTTTCCCTTCCCATTTCCAAGATACAGGGAATCTATCACTGCAATTGGTTGAGCTCCCATGCAGAGTATATCTCTTAATATTCCCCCAACACCTGTTGCAGCTCCCCCATATGGTTCTACTGCACTTGGGTGATTGTGGCTTTCCATTTTCAAGGCGTATGCAAGATCATCTCTGATCCTTACAATACCTGCATCATCTTCCATAGCAAGTATTGTGTAATCCGTTTTAAGCCCGGATAGGTATTTTTTTAGATATAACTTTGAAGACTTGTAGCAGCAATGTTCACTCCACGCCTGTCCCATGGCCTGAAGTTCAGTCTCTGTTGGATCCCTACCAAGGGAAGAAAAATAATGCTTTAGCCTTATCATTTCTTCCAGATTCAGGGATAAACCCATATTAATACTTATTTCCATAAGGGATTGATGGTCAAGTTCCCTTATCTTTATTGTATTGGAAAATTTTTGGTCATGCACATTGTGCATCATTATTCACCCAAAACTACGACCTTATAACTATTAATTACTGGATTTATGAGGAGATTCTCTGCTATGGCCTTAGCCATTGCTTTTGCGGATTCTTCATCTCCATCAAATTGAAGTTCATAGGTTTTTAATATTTTTACATTTTCAACATCATCGTAACCAAGAATTCCAAGGTTGTGAAACAATGTTGACGATTCAGGATCCTCGACACCGTCAAGATAACCGACCTCTATTCTGATTTTGACCATCTGATCCCTATATTGCATTATGATTAAATTATTTTACATTTATGACCTGCTTTTTTTTATGCTTTCTATAATTGGCCTTAAGGTCTCATAAACATTATCGGATTTTTCAGCCACAGTTCCTGTAACAATTATGTCTGCACCTGCCTCAGATACATTACGAGCCGTCTCTTTTGTTCTGATACCTCCACCAACTATGACCGGTATATCTACAGATTCTTTAACTTTCTTAATCATCTCCTGTGATATGGCATAGGGTGCTCCACTTCCAGCCTCCATGTAGACCAATCTCATCCCCATAAGCTCGGCAGCAACTGCATATTCAACAGCATCTTTGTAATCGCTTTGGCCTATCAGTTTCGCCTTTCCCACTTTGCCTGCCGTCATTCCGGGCTCAAATATCAGATATCCCATGGGGATGCTTTCAACTCCGCTTCTTTTCACAAGAACGGATGCTTTCTTCTGGTGTCCAACAACAAACTCAAGGTCTGATGAGTTCAACAAGGACATAAAGAAGATCGCATCGGCATACCTAGTGAACATGCTGGAAGAGCCAGGGAATATTATGACTGGTACTCCACATTTTTCCTTTATTTTTTTGGTGGCACTATCCATTTCACTTGTAGTCAGATGTGTACTACCACCAACCAGAATAAAGTCGGTACCTGCCTTCCATGCCTGTTCCGCAATTTTTGCACTACCCTCATCACCCGAGGTTTCAGGATCAATAAGAGTCATATGCACTTTTTCTCTTTTGGTTTTTTCAATAATCTTATTATAGACGTTCAAAAGATACCACCAACAGTAAAGGAAATTAACCCAAGCATCATAGATAGTTTTGAAAGATTCTGTCCCCTTTTGGCGCTCTTATACTGTGTTAACATAGTTAAAACGAAGGAAATATCACAAATAATGACAGCAATAAGGTACCCATATGAGAACAGACCGGCCAGATATGGCACAAAGGAAACAATAATGGTTGTGACTATGAGTGCCGATGAAAGATTTAATGCAGCCTTGGCGCCATATCTCTTTGGGAATGTTATTCTGTCAATATCACCTTCCATATCCTGCACATCCTTGATCAGTTCGCGGGACAGGTTTGATAGTGATGCGAGGGTCATAAGAAGTATGGTTCTTTCAGGGTTCAGAAAAATAATGCCACCAAACAGGAATATGGCCCCTATTAAAATGCTTATTATTATATTGCCTGATAGACCTCTATATTTACCTTTTGTTTCATAGACTATCAGTAGGAAATCCGCCAAAATTACCAAAATAACCGCATATAAATTAAGAAACAGCAACGCAATAAAAACTGACAGTATATACGAAATTAAGTAAATATAAGTTCCCTGCTTCTTTGTGATCTTACCTGAGGGGATTGGGCGTTCTGGATGATTTACTTTATCATTTTCAGCATCAAGCACATCGTTCATAACGTTTCCTCCAGTTAGAACAAGAAACACCACAAGCGAAGCTATTGAAATGAGAACAAGATGATTTAACATCTCATATCCAATCGCAACCAGAGATGATATAAATGTTCCCAGCACAGCCATTACTGCATTTACAGGCCTCAGAAGTCTAAGGGCAGAATTCATCCAATGGGTTAATCTCTTTCGTTATTTATGAATTTCCTTAGTGAATTTTATAAGTTCTAATTTTGTCTATGGCTATTATAGATTTCTTCATAATCTTTAATTATGTTTTCCATGCAATATCTCTTGTCCTTAACTTTCAGTCCCGTGTTGGAAAAATGTGTTCTCTCATTCTCTATCCCCATTTTGTCAAGATAATTTTTGACCTTTGTCATGGAAGGTAGGTTCATTTTATTCTTTGAAAATATGTCACCTATATCCACGAAGAATATTCCCATATCCTCATATTTCAGATGATTGAACTTGTATCCGGTCTCTTCATCAACATACTTTGGTATGCGTATTTCTCCTCTTGAAAATATACCCTCAATATTTCCAATCCAAAGAGGTCCGTAGTCAAAGTCACCATAGATACTGCCTATTTCCCTGAACGGATTAAAATAGGCAATATTCCTTAATGTGGATTCAGCATTTTCAGTCCCTTTCCTAACCTGTATTATAATCCTATAGAAATGGCCATGATATAGGGAGAGCAAAACTTCTATGCCTCTCTCCAATGTAACAGCTCTTCTGGCAATGAATCCGAGCAGATTTCTGATGCCCATTTCATGGCGAAAGGCGTTATTCATAACAACACTTCCATATCGTCTAAGATTGTGATCCTTAAGTGAACCTGTTAAAACACTCAGGTCAGTGGCTGTGAATCCAATATAACCATCATTACGAACATAACGTAGACTTATGTCCACATATGGAACCACGTCCCCAAATGGGTCTATATCTATAAAATCAAACCTGTATTTGGAAAGTATGGATTCAAAGGTATCGTTATAGATTTCAGATTGTGATCCATTTCTTTCGGCATTTCTCTTGAGAATTTGAAAGGATTTTCTGCTTCTCTCCACCATAACTGCTTTTAAACCAAGTTCAAGTTCAGCTCTCAACCCCCTGATCCCGGTTGCTGAAAAGCCATCAAGATAGAGTGATGGTCTCACTGTGTTGAGGAAAGTTAATGTTAAATCCCTGTTAAATTTCTGATCAGCGTTTAAAAATCCAGGAACAGCCTTCCCCGGTCCTATATTTTTGACTTCTGAACCGGTTTCAATTTCTACTATCCCCTCTCTGTATGTTACTATGGATTCTCCTCTCCATTTATTACCTTCATAATTCTGTAGGGCAGGAGGCTCTTGTTTATGGGAGTAATATCAAATACACGCACACCTTCCAGTGCCCTTATTTCTTGAAGCACTGGATTTCTTGACTTTTTATGAACTGTAACTATGAGAGGCTTTGTGGAATTTAATGTATCATTTATCTCCTTTTGAACGTTTTTTGTTGTGTTTTCCAGTTTTCCAATTTCATCTATAACAATAACATCTGCGGTCTCTCTGGCCCTTGTTAAACTTGGAATCAGAATTTCTTCCAGAAGTTTTGTATCGACACCTATTTTGTCTATCTTTACTCTGGATACGATCCCCACCTCAGCAAAATTGACCTTTCTCTTTGTATAAATGTCAAAAATGGAATAACCCTTAAGTTTTCCCTGTTCGTTAATCTCAGAGATGAGCACTCCTTGAACGTCCTTACCTTGATTTCTCAGCATTTCCATTATTTTTTGCAACGCCTCAGCCTTGATAGATCCTACCGGACCAGTTATCCCTATTTTTACTGCCATTATCATTCCTCCAAATACATTAAGGGGTAGTTCATTTCCTTCACATACCGCATCCTTCCGGTTACACAAGCTTCCCCATAACATATCTTTACACTAATATCCATCATTTCACCGGAAAGGGTTACGTATTTATATTGCCCTTTTTTCTTGTCTATTTTACCTCTGTCTATTATTACTGTTGCATCTTTGACAAAGGGCTGCACCATAACGCTCTCTCTTATTGCTCTTTCTACCGCATCTGTATTCTCCGTGTTTAAGGGTACACCAACGTACTGGTGGAATATTGAACCCAGTTTAATCCCCGCCTCAAATATTGCTCTCTCTCTGTCTGAACAGTTGAAAAAAGATGCAGCTGGATCATCCATTGTGTTTCCCATATAACATCTTTTTAAATAAAAGTTATCGAAATTTAAAAAAAAACTTCGCTAGTTAAATTCAAAAAATGTATAAGACTTATGTGTCTATTCCATAATATGATAATTGGGCAAATTTATAATTTTTAAGATTTCTTTTAAGCACATCTATCAAGATCAGCTTAAATATTGATTATTAAATAAAACTAAATAACTTCGTTAAAGGAACTCTCAGTGGTGATTTATAATGTTTCCAATTAAACACCGGAACATTTATTCATGAAACCAGTAATTTTCAGTATTAATTACTTTACTGATCATTCGCCGAAATAGAAATACATTTTAATGAGGATAAATGATCCCTTATTACTTTATAAGAACTTTAATGTTCTGGGATTTGTTCACACAATTATTGAATGATCTGCATCTTAATGATACAGATAATGCTGGAAGTTTAAATAGAACTATATAACTAAGATAAAAGAATATGATGCGTCTGAAATCATGGAGAGTTAATGTGATGGAATACTGTAAAAAATTGAGAAAATAGTTAAAAATGTGAATTTTAATTTAATGATTTCCACTTCTCGCAAGTAGAAGACTTGAAATTTTCTTTTTCATTTTTTGATATTTCTATTCAATAATATTAAGGCACCTTTTCATTTTGGGTAAATTTTTCTCATTACAACTAAGATTGAAAATAGAAACTTTACCTGCAAAGGAAAATGATTTAACAGAGAATTTGTACATCTTTAAACAGTATTCTCAGAGATTGTATATATAGAAATTTATTTCACAAACTGTTTTAAATCCCAGTTTTTCGCATATGGGTGCAGAAGTATTTTTAACTGCCTGAATTATTGCAGCATTTACACCTGCCTCCTTTGCATCTTTTAGTCGCCTGGCAACAAGCGATGAGTATATACCTTTACCTCTATATTCCGGCAGGGTTCCTGCACCTAATAGTATTGCTACATCATTGTTCTTATCAATTACACTAGCTGCAAATGCCACTGGTTTTTTAGTGTCTCTGGCATATGAAAGGTACAGGTAACTATTTTTTCCTTGTGATTTATATATTTTTATCACAATCTTAGCTACATCCTCAGTTAAGCCCATACCGAATGATCTTGTTATGAGTGAAATATTTCTATCAAATTCATCCCCGCTTACTTTCCTTATTTCAAATGCATCATTTACACTTATTTGGGCGTTTAAGTCATCCAGAATCATTCCAGACATAGAAATTTCAGGGACTTCTTTAAATCCATTATCAATCAAATGTTTACAAATGTTGACTGGTTTTGATGTAGGTCCGACGAGCCATCCAAAATCTTTATTCTCAATCTTGAACCTGTTTATAACCGATTTGATAACTTCCTCACAATTTTCATCATCCAGATCTGCCATACCAACAACGTTAAGAAATGGGCTATCAATCTTAGAAATTCGACCTTTTACCCCATTTATTTTAATTGGCATCAAGGAACCATCTGAAACGTAGTCAACATCTAAACCATTGCATGTTTCATCAATTCTTCTTATCAGCTTTTGATGATCTGCCATTCTTGACTATTAATAATAAATATTAAATGATTTGTTTTAATTCTTTCTTTCGTGTAATGAGAACCCTATCCGATTTCCATCCCGTAACTGAACTTCAAATCAGAAGGAATTTCATAGATAGTCCCTACCTGAATCTTCAAATGAGGCACAAAATCCAAATCATTATTAAAAAAGAATGAGGGAAGCGTAAATTTGTTTTATTACACTAACAGTTTACTCATTGATTCCCATTCAGTCCCTGGTTTTTACAATTTATCGTCTATAAACTTCTGATTTCAAATCTTATAATGTTTATGTGGTTATGCATATAATTTTTGCCTTAAATTTCCCCTATTATGCGCTCTCTTATTTTTCTTGTAGCCAAGGGCTCATCAGTTATCAATGGGCTGCATCTGTAAACTTCTACGGTCAGCCCTCTTTTTGAGCATTCCTTTATTATCTGTTCCTCTACGAATCGCTGATCGAATCCAAGAGTTATGATATCCGGTTTTAGTTTTTCAACGGTATCGTAAATGTTACCGAAACCTCCCGTTATCGCTTCATCAACAACCTTGAGTGAATTTACCATTCTCGTTCTTGTGGTTTCGCTAAATATGGGTCTCTTCCCGTTTTTTTCCGCAGTCTTATCTGAAGCAACCACAACAATCAGATAATCCCCCTGTTTTTTTGATTCTTCAAGATAGTGAATGTGGCCAAGATGAAGTATATCAAAGACTCCGGTTGCCATTACCTTTTTCATACGTCCACTTATCTGTGATTTCTTTTCCTTCTATAAATGTTAAGTTATGCAATCGCCACATAACATTCCATAGGGATTTACAATTGATGTATATGAATCTGATAGTCTATGTGCCAATGCACCCCGAAGGATTCTTAAATCTTTCCATCCCTATTATCACAGGGATTTTACCCTTAGATACAAGGAAAATTGTGGTGATTTAAGGGCTTTAGTCTTCCAAAATTCATGTAAAGGTGGCTTATGAATTGATTGTAATGTTAAGGAATAAGGTGTGTCAAAATTAACGCCAATTAAGTGAAATACAGTTCCGTCCTATTTAAAGGCCTGTAATGTGAATCATCAAGATGTGGTGTTGAATAATGTTCTTATGTTTGGTAGTTAAATATAGAAAAAGCCAAGCATCCTCTTTCAAAAGCCTTATATCTGCCATAATTATCTTTTCAAGGTTGTTTACTATGTTTGTTTCAGCCTCTCAACATTCATCATCCTTCCCAGGAAAAGGTCATGCCTCGGCAAAATTTTGGAACAAAGAACCCAATGGGTATTCTTATCACCATATTATGATAGAATATTGTAGCATTTGAAAAATAAATTACCAATATAATTGAGTATGAGTTGATTTTATGAATATAAGAAAAATGAAGAGATCGGACCTCAAGAATTTGGTAAATCTCGAGAAGAGATCTTTTCCTGTTGGTCCATACGATTATAATATGCTTAAAGTTTCATATAAATTATCAAAAGGAATGTCAATTGTGATGGAAGAATCTGGAAAAATCATAGGTTATGCAATGGGAATAGGAATGAATGAAACAGATTGTGATGTGGAGAGTATTGCAATCGATCCGGAATATCAGGGGAAGGGACTGGGAAGAGAGCTCTTACAGGCTCTTGAAGATATAATGCGATCAAGAGGATATAAAAGGTCAGTTCTTGAGGTAAGAGATAAAAATCTTTCCGCAATAAAACTTTATCTGAGCGCAGGATATATTCAATCTGAATTTTTGGAAAATTATTACGAGGAATTTTATGAGGGAAGCAGAAATGCTTTCAGGATGGTAAAAGATCTATAACTCTCTTCAATTCGTGCTCTGGATAACCTCTCGGTCCATATATCAGCAGTTCTCTTCTATTAAAACTGGCATACAAAGACTCTACAAGGGGCGATATATTCATTATATCTACAAACTCATGTTTGTGCAATACAGGTATGCTGTTTTTCACTCTATCCCTATTCCTGAACGAGATGGGTGGGAGTATGTCAAGGGATATGTCCTGAAATTCCTCCTGAATCTTCTCCATTATCTTATCTGTTGCCTCTGGTTCCCCCTTAAGGTCCCTTCTGTAGAGCACCTTGTCAAGGTCCCTCCTGCTCACTCTTTCCATTATATTTTTTCCTGATTTTTCATTTCCGATGGCCTCCATAAGCTGGAAATCATTCATCTTCACCCCTTCTTTACCTATATTGGCCATTTCTAAGGCTCTCTCCACCATCTTCTGGACGATCCTCACTGTTTTATGGAAATATACCGTTTTGTACATTAGAAACCTGGAAATCATTATGGACTCAACACTGGAAACCCCCTTGTATTCAATGTAGATTTTTTTACCATCTGTTTTCATCATGTTGATTATCCTCTGAAAATCGAATGGAGATAAATTTGCACCACTGAAATAGCTATCTCTGGCAAGATAATCCATCTCATCTGCGTCAAGTGGTCCGCTTATTACGTTCACATAATTTTCAGGTGCACTTTTGGAAAGTATGGAAATGACCATTTTTTTATCAATACCTGCACGATCCATAGCTTCCCCTATTGATCCAGTTCCCTCTTCACCCTTAATGAGTCTAATGCCTTCTTTTTCGTGATCCAATTTATATTTTCTCATAAAGTAGTTTTCAAAGGAATGGCTGAAAGGAAAATGACCTATATCATGAAGGAGTGCTGCTGTGGAGATCTCCTTAAGATTATCCATTTCCAGTTTCTTTCCTATGAGTGAAGCCACGTGCATAGTTCCAAGGGAATGTTGAAATCTTGTGTGAACAGCACCCGGAAATACTATAAAACACATTCCAAGCTGCCTTATCCAGTGGAGCCTCTGAAATTCAAAGGTATCGACTATTCTCATAAGGTCTGGGTCCAATTCAATAGCTCCCCAGATTGGATCCTGAATATTCTTGAACATTTCTTATCACATAGAACCGAGCACGCCTACCTCGGGCCTGACGTCCTGTAGAGTTTCTCCTGAATTTCCCTCAACCCCGCTCTCCATCAGCATCCAAGGTTCCGGTTACCGTTGCTCCCTTCCGGACCTGGCGGGATTCCGAACAGGTGAAAATCCATGTCTCCTTTGAGTCATGAATAATCAGCCCTCGACCCGATGGTGCGAAATATCATAGTTCCACACAGGCTCTACAGAGGCCAGGTTTACCTCGGCAGACTGTCGTCCCCGCCTATAGACTTCGGGTAACAGAAGGTGCCTAACCTCCCGACCTAGCTCGGCATAACCTCAATATAACCATGCTTATTATTTTTTATTGATAATGTGGGGATCTGCATTTTTAAACAATCCGTTTTTAATTTTAACTAATAATTCGCTGAAAAATGCCTTAAATCATGATCTATTTTCCATCAGTTCCCCATTCCAATTAAAATAAGTTTTACCTATTATGATCTTCCTGCAGGAACAAATCCACCTAATCACAGGAAGGTTGAATATAGGTCGTCAACCCTTTTTAAGATATCTACCTTGTTTTCCTGCTTCATGGCCAGCAAAATAGCCGCACCCATTCCTGCCCCTTCTCTTACATTATCCTGAGCATATTTTCTTAACCCAATGTGAATTGATTTTTCAAAATCAATGGATCCATGCTTTATTCTTTCCTTCGGAACAATCATCTCCAATTCCTTTCCCCTGTGCCTTATAACGGAATCAGTCGTATATAATTGAACATTATCTAAGTTGTACCCCATTCTCCGGGCCAGAAAATAGACTGCTCCCATTTGAGTTCCTCCGGCCAGTATTATTTCTGTGTTTTCACTGTGCTCTATGAAGGATAGGGCTATGGCCTGCATGTAGTCCCCCATTTCCCTCATGGCCTCCATTGGATCATTTATGGTTCCAACCCGATCTTTTATGGTCCTAAAAATTTCTAATTTTGCATCCTGAGGATCATTTGGAAGTGAACTGCTGGATCTGAATTCCTTTACAAAATTGGAAACAACAGTAAATGCGGTAGTTGTCCCACCTGGAATAGTTTCACTCAGAATTATTCTTTCTTTACCTTTCATTATGGATGCAAGATGTTTTCCAGCACCCAAGGCTCTGTCAATTTCGGGTAAGGCAGTCTCCCTTCTTGGGTCTCTGGATGGTTTAAGGCCTGTTTCATAGAAGTATGTTTTAGGTTTATGGCCCATACCTGCATTCACAGGAAATACTTCAATCCCCGTAATCTCATTGCAGGCCCTCGTAATTAAGGATGGTGTGGGAATTCCGTCAGGGGTCATGGGCGGTATGTCCATGGAAATGCATTTTCCTTCCATAAGAATCTCAACATCCAGGGCAGGCGTAATCATAGACATTTCTGGAGTGCTACCTGCCGCTGAAATGCCTGGTATCTTTGAAATCTCAGTGGAGCCAGCCATCAGTATATTTACACTCGTAATCATGATAATTCAGAATGGGAGTTTTATTAAAAATATGTAGGGTACATGAGGCCATAGAAATATTGAAAATATAATAAGAAGTGGAAAAAATATGAACAGTGTCATGATCACAAAGGAAAGATAAAATATGTTTAGGGCTTTCCTCACATCTGTTACAGAAGGAGCAAAACCACTTCGGTTAATTATATATTTTCCCTTTTTTTCCAGCCTCACATTGAGAAGGACCGCCATTGAACCAATGGAATATGCTGCGTTCCTACTCTGAATTGAATAAATGACGCTTCTTAGCCTTGTTTTTCTCATATTGTAATTCAGAAGGAATGATGAAGAATAGATCAGAATTGCAGTGATCCTGGCAGGGATGTAATTCAGGATTGTATCTGCAAGGGCTGCTGGTTTTCCAAAGTGAAGGTATTTTTCATCTCTGTATCCAAACATAGAATCCATTGTGTTTACAATTCTATAAACTATTGCGCCTGCTATTGAGAAAACAGAATACATAAAGAGGGATCCCACAAAGGAATCAGTTATACCCTCACTTACTGTTTCAATTGCGGCTGAACATATGCCCTCCTGATTCAGTTGTGACGTATCTCTTCTGACGCACATAGACAGATGAAATCTTGCACCCTCAACGTCATCCTTTTCCAAACTCCTTATGATTGGTCTTATATGCTTCCCCATTGAGGTAAGTGCAAAGGTACTCTTAAGAAATATGGCGAAGACAAGAATAAGAACAATAAAAAGAACCTGAAATGTATAAAGGAGATCAAATAGGATCATTAAAGGAATAAGTATTATGAGAATAATGCTAATCAGAAAGAGTGCTCCTGAAAGTTCACTGCTGTGCTTCTTAATAATTCTTGCGGAAATTTTTTCAGAGATTTTACCTGAAATCACTGCTATGTGGAAAAAACCCCGTGGCTCCCCAAACACCAGATCGATTCCAAGGGCCACAAGGAATCCTTCAATAGCCAGCTTTAACAGTTCAATGTCCATTTATGATCTGTGAAAGTATGGTTGTTTTTAAATTTGCCGATACCTTGCTTGAAAATTCCATTATATTTCTTTCAAGCAGTTCATCATAGGTTTCCTTCAACTTAAGGCCTGTTACATATTCCAGGAAATCCCTGTTGCTGAGAATTCCGTGAACATTGGTTCCAATGACCCTACCATCTTGGCTTATAGAGCCTTCTTTTCTTGAACGGAATAGGAGAAAAGGCCTTTCTGAATTTTTCACTATCTGGCCATAACGAATCTCATACCCTGTACCATGAAATTCCAGGTTTTCTAACTTAGAAGAGTATTCTCCCATTTGAACTGTTTTTACATTGGAATATGTGAATTCGGTGTTTAAAAGGCCAAGTCCATTTACTGGTTCTTCTCCATTATGAAAGGTCACTTTTTTAGAAATTATTTGGTAACCACCGCATATTCCAATTACCATTCCTCCTTGTCTGTGAAATTCAATTATTTTATCCCAAAGGCCGGTTTCTTTCAGAAATTCCATATCATTCCTTACATTTTTGGACCCAGGTAATAGGATCGTTTTTATACCATCCATATCCTCCCTTGTTGTGACATACCTAAAGAGCCCGTTGGCAGAAAGGAAATCTACATCACTGTAATTCTCAAAGAAAGGATATCTTATTACGCCAACATTGCCCCTTCCCTGTTTAATGTAGTCAAGCGAATCTTCTCCCGGGAGATGGTTCTCCAAATGAGGAATTACCCCCAGGCATTTCATTCCGGTTTCATTTTCAATGAATTCAATTCCACTTTGGAGCATATTGTGATTTCCACGCATATTGTTTATAACAAAATAGGAAATGGTATCAGGATACTGTGCAATCTTCTTCGTGCCATAAAGGGATCCAAAGGCACCTCCAAACTCTATATTTGTAACAAGTATGCCTTTTCCTTTGAATTCATCTGTAAGCCATGTGTTTGAAATGTCTCTGTCGTAAAGATTCACCTCGGCACACGAACCTGATCCTTCACCAATCACGTATTCAAAGTTCCTGAGCAGATCACTTAAGGCCTCTCGTACAGCTTTTCGTCCTTCATTCCGGAGAAATTCTCCATATTGTTCCACCGTCATTTCCCCAAGAGAGGTTCCCCTGCATATTACCTGTGATTTTCCCATACCCTCAGGCTTCAACAGGATCGGGTTCATTCTCCAGTCAGGTTCAATTCCAGAAGCCTTTGCCTGAAGCCACTGCGCTCTTGATATCTCTTCACCCTTTTGTGTGGAAACTGAATTGAGTGACATATTCATAGCCTTGAATGGAGCAACCTTGAATCCCTTATCCTTTAATATTCTGCAAATAGCCATTGTTAGTGTTGTCTTACCTGCGTTCGATGATGTACCTAGAACGTGAATAAATTTACCTGTCATTCACAATCTCCTTTTCTATGGAATTCAACAATTTCTGGTTTGATTCATGATCAAGGATCGCTATTCTGAAGTCAGATTCCCCAAATCCATAAAAATTACCGATTGGTCTGATCAAAAATCCCTCCCTAAGCAGTCCTTTGTGAAAGTCACTTCCCGACATTGTTTCCGGAAGTCTAAAGGATACATAATTTGCATCGGGTTTTCCTAAAATGGTGCATCCATATTCTACAAGTTTTTCCATAACATAGTTTCTCTCCTCTCTTATATTTTCAGGCTTAATTCCATCTTTTAGCAGACGTGGCAGGATATCGGCATAAAACTGTGGCACTGTCCACGGTTCCAAATTGTTCTCTATTTTTTTTGCCATCTCTCTTGCGGAAATTGTATAACCAAGCCTTATACCGGCAAGACCAGAAATTTTGCTGAAGGATCTTCCTATAATAAGATTGGGATACTTTTCCAGGAGCTCATGTACATTTCCTCTCATATTCTCGGCTACAAAATCAACAAAAGCCTCGTCCAGAAATAGTGTAACTCCTGATTTCCATAGTTCATCCAGAAGTTTGGCAATAACTTCATACTGAATGTATTCCCCAGTTGGATTAACCGGTGAATTTATGGCAACAAGATCAGGTGAATAGTTGTTTATTATTTTAGGTTGATTTAAAAGTAGTTTTATGGGAAGCCTTGCAATGCTCATCTTTTCTATTGTGGCTGCACGCCTGTGCTCCGAGAATATGGGCTCTCCAAATATTACCTTGCCACCGGAATATATCTTATACACGGCATATATGAGAGATGTCAACCCATATCCAGGAGTTATATTCTCTATGTTAAATCCGGAAATATTTTGTATTAACTCTTTCATCTGTCTGCCCACAACGGGATAATGTCTGAGGCTCTCTGTGTTGAAGGTTATTTCTTCATTATTACCTCTTTGGCCTATGGACGCGCTGAAATCCAAGATTTTTCCATAATTCTGAACATTACTTGAATATTTATCCCCATGTTCAAACTCATTAAGTGAACTTTCCTTCACAGGAATGTAATTATTTTCATATTTATAGAAGTTAACAATCATGGGTCGATGAATCTTTTAGGTGCCATAAGGTCATCTTTCGGCTTCTTCACCATAATTCCCGTGAACGATAAAGAATTTGATAAGGGGGCCATAAACCTGTTGTGGATGCCTTATTTAACTGCTTCTATTTTTGCTGTTCTCTTATATCTTGTTTTGTCACTTTTTCTTAATTTTTACATTTCAGCTATAATTTCATTTATTGGTATCAGTCTCTTCCTGGGCCTTCAAAATGTAGATGCCCTGAGCGACCTGGGTGATGGCCTGATGAAGAGGGGAACTCCTGATGAACGCTTTAAGGTTATGAAAGATTCCACGAACGGATCAGGTGGAATGTTTTCACTCTTTTCAGTTTATGCCATATCCATAATATCCCTAATAAGTATAGATCACAACCAATTTTTATCCGCAATATTGTTCTCTCAGATCAATTCCATAATCTGGATCGTTCTAATATCATTTAGAAATAAAACCACAGAGTCTGGGCTTGCCAATTATTTCTACGAAATCATCGGCAGGAAAACTTTTTTCATTTCAAATTTTTTTCCTGTTATTCTAATTATAATTTTTCTGATGCCTCAATTTCTGCTTATATTTTCAATATCCATAGTCATTTCACTCATATTCCGGCTTTATGTCATGAAAATATTTGAAAAAATAAATGGTGACATTATGGGGGCCTCAGGGGAGATAGGAAGGATGTTTTCTCTAATTCTTGTAAATATACCTTCACTATCGCCAGTAATATGTTCCCATTTACCTCTTATCCTTGTTCACCTTCCCTGATGTTTACGGTTGAAGAATATAGGGAAAGAAGAGGTCCTATCCTTGTCATTACTCTTTCCAGGGCTACAGAAAGATGCTCCTGATAGGTTGACCTTGATAGATTCATGGCCTTTGCAATATTTTCCAGATGAACCTTTCGGGGAAATACAAAGTAACCAGATTCTATTGCCTTGATCATTGATTCCATCTGTTTCCTGGTCAACCCTCCAAAGATGTCCTCAAGGGATATGTTAAAAGAATTAACAAATCCCTCAACCCTCATAGGCTTCTTTTCTATTATCTCCGCAGGACCCCTTGATGAAATTTTTTCAAATACTCTGTTTGAACATTGTGCATCCGGCGAATATATGGTTATTTTTTCTCTTCCCTCATAATAGGATACTGGGGCCTTCCACATGCAGCTTTCAGATTCTACTATTCTTATGGTGGAGTTGTTAACACTGCATTTGCAGCTCATCATAACGCTTAGCCTGTTTTCGTTAAGGCTGTAAGATATCAATTTACTACCTACTTCATTTATTGCCTCCTGAAGTGAATTCTTAAGAGTTTCATTATTACTGGAATCCAAAATAAATTCCAAAAAATCCACGGTTGAATTGCACCATCTGTAAAATTTAACTTCAGGAAACTTTTTGGATAAACGATTGAACAGCATTTCATTTTGGCTTTCAATTGTTATTTCATCCATACCGGTTCATGCCGGTATAAAATATATGCCTTACTATTACATATATCATTTGGTGGAAAAATGGCAGACGTAATAGTTGAGCACAAATGGAAGGAAAAGAATGGAGAGGAAGTTGTTAAGGTAGTAGGAAGCATAATAGATATGCAAAAGAATGGAAAGCTACCTGCAGGATTTACACTGAAGTCAATATCTGTCCTAAAGGGAGAAAACACAGCAATATGCAACTGGGAAGCACCTAGCGTTAAGGACATGAAAGATCTTCTCGAGAAGGTTAATCCTCCGACGAAACACGAAGTTTTCGAAGCACAGAAAATGTTCTAAATTTACTGACTGCCAATTGGTATTTTAAAAATTTTATTTTTAACTTTTAAATTTTGCAACTTGCTCTTTTAGCAGGCTAAAAAATAATATATTTTTATTCCAGCATTGATTACCTGAACTATGACACGATTTTATTATAAGTGCAAAGACGTGGGTTTTGACTGCAGCTATTCAGTTAATGAACCAACCAAAAAGGATGTTTGGGCCAAAATAAGGATACACAACAGATATGCCCACAATCAGTTCGATATCCCACCAGAGTGGGAAAAGAAAATTGACGCAGCCATTGAGGAAAAGTGAAATGGATGAAGCAAATCCCGACCATTTTAAGATCAGATGAAATTATAAACAAAAGTCTCAGAAAAGCATCGAAAATTGAGGAGCCATACGATAAGGTATTCGAAAACAGGATCAGAAAGGAGAATATTGACAGGATAGCAACTGCTGAAAGCGTTGCTGCGCCTTATCTCCTTAAGATAGTGAAAAAATTTCCTACAATTGAGAAGATGCATCCCTTTTATGAAGATTTCATAGATCTTAAATTTGGGGTCGACAATTATAAGATAGCTTTGAGTAATGTTCAATGGGCAGGTCAAAAGATAGTGGAACTGGCTACTGAGAATATAAATCAGTTGAAAAGGGCAAGGAAAACCTTTGAAATGGTCAATATCAGAAAGAGATACTACGGAAGATTTTGCTCAGTGATTGAGGGTATCGAAAAAGATCTGCAGCTACTGGGGGAATGCAGGGATTTTCTAAGATCATTACCGGAAATAAATCCAGATCAGCCTACATTTATTATCGCTGGAATGCCAAACGTTGGAAAAAGTTCACTTTTAAATTCATTAACGAGAAATGATGTAAAGACTGCCCCATATCCATTTACAACACAGTCTGTTTATATTGGGCATATGATGGATGAAGATGTGAGGGTACAACTTGTTGACACCCCTGGAATATTGGACAGACCAATGGCTGAGAGAAACGACTTAGAAAGGAGATCAATCCTTAGTCTGAAGGATATAAAGGGAATAATTCTATTTTTGGTAGACTATTCGGGAACATCTGGATACAGCGTGGAGCAGCAGATGAATCTGTATGATGAAATAAGAAAGACATTTCATAAGAAAGTGTTTAGGATTCAGGCCAAGATTGATATAAGTCAAAGGGCTGAAGATATAGCCATATCCACATATACAGGAGAAGGAATAGATCAGTTAAGAAATTTCATATTTATTAACGCTGGTGAAATGATTGGGCAACAATAGGGATATTGATAGATTGGTACTTAAAAATGCCATAACCCACGAAGGAAAAGCCGATGTGGGAAGTGTTGTTAACAAATTTATTGGCACTTTCCCCGAAATGAAATCAAGAATACGGGAAGTAATGGGCGATATAAAGTCGAGTGTTGAAAGGATAAATTCTCTCTCAATTGAGGATCAGATAAATCTGGCGAAAAGTGAATATCCTGAAATACTTATAGAAGAAAAAAAGAGCAATGAGCATCCCCTCGCGGAACTCAAAAATGTAAGGGGGAAGGTGGTGATGAGGATGGCACCATCCCCATCCGGGCCACTGCATCTTGGTCATACAAGGATGTGCATCTTAAACGATGAATACGTTAAAAGATATGGCGGGGAACTAATTCTCCGCATAGAGGATACTAATCCAAACAACATATATCCTCCGGCATATGAGATGATTCCGGAAGATAATAAATGGCTGGGTGTTAATTTTACAAGTGTTGTCATACAATCAGAAAGAATTCCCCTGTACTACGAAAGGGCAGAAGAACTAATAATGATGGGAAAAGCCTATATGTGCACATGCAAGGTGGAGGATTTTAAAAGGGATTTGATGAATTCAACCGCATGTCCGCACAGAGACATGAAGCCCGAGGAGCATCTGGAACTGTTCAGAAATGTAATTAAGGGAACAGAAAAGAGTAAGTCTCCAGTCCTTATTATCAAGACAGATCTATTCCATCCAAATCCAGCAGTAAGGGACTGGATTGCATTCAGAGTTATTGAGAGAGAGCATCCTCATACAGGAAAAAAATACAGGTTTTATCCATTAATGAATTTCAGCGTTGCTATAGACGATCATGAACTGGGATTGACTCACGTCATAAGGGGCTCAGATCATATAAACAATACAGAGAGACAGAAATATATCTTCAAATATTTCGGGTGGGAACTTCCCGAATATTTCCATTACGGAACTATACACATAGGGGACACAATTCTAAAAACGTCACTTATGAGAAAAGGGATCGAATCAGGTCAGTACATCGGTTGGGATGATGTGCAGCTTGCAACGGTAAGAGCTCTTGCAAGAAGGGGATACAAGCCTGAGACATTTAGAAAATACTGGATTGATTCAGGGCTCAAAGAGGTAAATTCAGACTTCTCGTGGGATATATTTAATTCCATTAATCGACAATTTATAGACAAAAGCTCAGATAGGTATTTCTTCGTTCCCGAACCAGTTAAGATAAGGATAGATGAAGCCCCTGAGACAGTCTCCAATATTCCTCTCTACCCAAATGAAGAAAGCAGGGGATACAGAAAATATGTGGTGAAGGCAAATCCAGTTATTTCAGTACCATCCTCGGATATAAGGGATCTAAAAGATGGGGATATCATCAGACTAAAGGATCTTTATAACATAAGAAAGGAAGGTCAAAGGTTTATCTTCTCAGGAAAGGAAAACACATCCTCAAGAAAAAAGATTATTCAGTGGGTGACGGAAGATGGAATTGAATTCAGTATCCTAAAACCTGATGGAACAACAGAAATTGGAGTGGTTGAACCACTGCTTCAAAACAAGAGAGGCATATTCCAGATGGAAAGGTATGCATTCGTTAATGTTGTTGGAGACCATACTGGCCTCTATTTACACAGATGAAGGTCATCTCACTGGTGGTTTCTTTACGTGGTCTGGAAATATGTGAAGAAGAACAGCGTCTCCGATGGATTTCACCCACCTGTACGGAATTGAGACTGCAACTCCATCTTCAACAAGTTCTCTGTTTGTATCCTTTACAAGTATCCCCGAAACAGATTTAGAGTCGCTGTCTAAAATTATATCGTAAACGTTACCCACAAGTATACCTTTATCTGTATAAACAGGAAGGTCTATAATATCTTTCATGTATTCCATTTCAATTCACCTTTTGCAATATTCTATGAAGGATTTGAATATTTCCCTCCCAAACATTGTATTTTCCACCTCAGGATGATATTGAACCCCAAAAATGGGATTTTTGGTATCATAAAAGGCCTGAACCTTGCAGTTTTTAGAACTCGCTGCGAGCTTATATCCCTCAGGAAGTTTTGTAATTTCGTCATTGTGGTTTTCCCAAACAGTAATCTTTTCAGGAATTCCATTAAATATACCACCATTGTCTACAAAATTAACTTCCGTTTTTCCAAATTCTGGAAAGGGGGCCTTCCTTACCTCTCCACCAAAGTGAAGCGCTGTGAATTGTGCTCCAACGCATATTCCAAAAACAGGTACCTGGGGATTATCTATTATCTGAGCAATCTTTCCTAATTTTGGTATCTCTCCTATGATGCTAGGGGCACCACCTGATAAAACCCAGCCATCGGCATCCTTCACATTCTGAAATTCAGAATCATTATCCAGTATTTGTGAATCAACTCCCAGGCTTTTCAACACTCTCCACTCCCGGTGTGTCCACTGACCACCGTTGTCCACAACATATATTTTCATTCCTGATCCTGCATGGTAATGTTTAACCTCTTAATTATCTCTTTATATCTTGTTCTTATGGTAACCTCCGTTACTCCTGAGATTTTGGAAAGTTGAGATTGAGTAACTTTAGAGCCACATTTTTTACATGCAACGTATAGAATGGCCGCGGCTAGACCAGCAGGAGTTTTCCCATCCTTTATGCCAGCAGAATCTGCTAGAAAATATATGTTAACTCCCTCTGCGGAAACCTCCTTTGACAGATTTAATTTACGCGAATAAAAGGAAATAAAGTATTGTATATCTGGCATCCTCTGTTCCATGTTAATTTCCCTTATCATTTCCCTATAATACCGTCCAATGCGCTTCCTTTCAAGGCCAAGCTCCTCAGCGATCTCGTGGAGAGTCCTTGGATAACCGTAGTTCCTAAATACTGCATAAATAAGGCTGGCCACAATATATTCGGTATTTCTTCCCTTTGTTATTTTTCTGGAAAGTGCCTCCTTAAAAGCCTTTCCTACCATTTCTCTCATGTCATCGGGCATTCCGAGTCGGGCTGAAAATCCGTTTATATATTGAATCGCCTTGATATGCCTCCTCTCATTGCTGTTATTGACCTTGCTTAAATTCTGCGCCTTGAGCAGTCTATAGACTGTTTCTTTATTTTTACCTTTTATCAACTTACCTGTTCCATCATATCTTCCATTTGAAATTTCAGTTCTTAAATTTCTGTCATGGCTCATGTAGGTGTTTGTATTTGGGCTGGGTAAGGTTTTATCACCATTTTCAGAAATGCTGTCGAAAATATCCGGATCCTTTTCAATTAAATTTTCCTCCAAGATTGCCCCGCAGTTCCCGCAGAATATTTCTCCCCGTGAATAATCGGTGAATATCTGGTCAGAATTGCAGTCTTTGCATCTTTTCATAGGGTCCGAATTTTTCATACTTCATCGGATTTAAATATTGCATTTCCACTATTTAGTTTTAACTAATTATAAAGAGTGTGAATTTAACATTTTAAATTTTAATCAATGAATAATTCCAAATATATTAGGTAAATAAGTTCATCGCTGCAAGTTCTGTTTAATAAACCTTTATGGGTACACTGGATATTTTTTTAATAACATTACTATAAGTTTATATACTGGTAAACCATACTATTAATTAATGTTTAAACCGATTCCAGTCCTTCATGCTATAAATAAGGAGTTTGTGGTTAGTGAAGTGACTGTGGACATGATGAATAAGTCCGTCTTTGATCAGTATGGAAATAAAATAGGTAAAATAATACGTATAATGGGTCCTGTTAAAAGTCCATACGGTTTAGTTTCCGTATCTGATCAAACTAAGAAGGAAGTGGAAAAATTCTTCGTGAAGGTTTAGAAGGTGTTTTGTATGGAAGACAAGAATAAAAAAAGTATAGAGCAGATAGAAAAATGTCCGGAATGTGGTTCAACCGATCTATCCAGGGACTATGAAAGAGGTGAACTTGTATGCAATAAATGCGGTATTGTTATTGACGACAGTTATATTGATCAGGGACCTGAATGGAGAGCATTTGATTCCGAGCAGAACGAGTCCAGGGCAAGGGCAGGTTCACCTATGACTTTTACTATACACGATAAAGGTCTCTCCACAGACATATCGTGGAAAAATAAAGATTCCTATGGAAAATCCATACCAACAAGGAACAGAGCTCAGCTTTATAGGCTAAGAAAATGGCAGAAGAGGATTAAAGTATCAAATGCTGCAGAGAGAAATCTGTCCCAGGCATTGCAGGAAATGGAACGAATGGCATCTAATCTTAGTATACCCAATGATGTGAGGGAGACTGCAGCTGTCATATACAGAAGGGCAGTTAAACAAAACATGATAAGGGGAAGGAGTATAGAAGGAGTTGTAGCTGGTTCCCTATATGCCGCATGCCGTATAACTAACGTACCCAGAACATTGGATGAGATAGCATCCATAACAAGAGTGAAGAAAAAGGAAATTGGAAGGACATTCAGAATAATGAGCAGATATTTGCAGCTCAATATACTGCCATCCAAACCAGAGGATTACCTCAACAGATTCTGCAGCAAGCTTAAGTTATCTATGGAGACCAGAAAGCAGGCAGCTGAGATTATCAAGATGGCACAGGATGGTGACCTTACGTCAGGGAAGGGTCCAACCGGAGTGGCCGCTGCTGCAATATATATTGCATCAATCCTCACTGGCGAAAGAAGAACCCAAAGATCCGTGGCTGAAGTTGCTGGTGTGACAGAGGTAACCATAAGAAACAGATACAAGGAATTAACAGAAAAATTGAAACTTGAGGTTCAGGAGTAATCCCTAACCAATTTTTTAATGAGTTCGTAGCATTTTAATACCTCATCTGTCAGGCTATAGATATTTCCTATTTTTTGCGTCTTTGTATGGAATTCCAGCGTTCCTTCTTTCATTATGAATTTTCCTAAATTACCATTATCCGGACTGCATGCTTTTTCAATAATTTGAAGAATTTTTTCATCGTCTCTAATCTCAATTATAATATCCAACAAGAAAATATTGCAGGAATCTATAAAAAGTGTCCTGTGGCACTTACCTTAATATTTTAATTCCAGATTGAAATAGGTAAGGGAGCGGAGGTTGCCGAGTCAGGTCAAAGGCGACAGACTCAAGATCTGTTTCCGCAGGGGTTCGCCGGTTCGAATCCGGCCCTCCGCACTTGTCTAAATTTCCTTGATAATAAGTTCATATGAAAATAATTATTTTTGTTTCAAAAGCTCTATCCTAGTTCGGCAAATGAGTTAAAATGTGATATGCATGTAACATTAAATTTTTCGAATGCATCTTCTCTTGACTTATACCTTCATTTTGTTAATTCTATTTTCTATTGAATTTGATATTATTAGTTTTTAGATCAGATTTAAATTTATATTTTCACTACTCCAATGTGACACAGGAATCATTGAACTCCTTTGAAAAATATGAGGAGCAGCAAAAGAGAACCGCTGGTCCACGGAGCAATTTAATTAACGCTGCTCTGGGACTTTGTGGCGAATCTGGGGAGGTTGCAGATCTGATAAAGAAAGTAGAGTTCCAGGGCCATTCCTTTAACCGAGATAAGATTATAGAGGAGCTTGGGGATATATTATGGTATTTAAGTGAAGCAGCAAGAGCTATTAATTCCAATCTTTCTGAAATTGCCCAAGCCAACATAGATAAACTAAAGAAAAGATACCCAAAGGGTTTCAGTGAAGAAAGAAGTATTTTTAGAGACCAATAGTATGTGGGTCCTAAGATTTTTATATATTTCAAATCCCTTTAAGTCGAATATTTAGCATATAAATCTCAATATTTTTAAATTTGAGAATTACCTTTGGAAGGTGGTCTTGCTTTAAAACCAAATTTAGGATCAAATTCTTACATCCGTAATATCTGAAGAGGATTTCTAAAAACCCATTTCCCTGAACAGATAAGGGAACAATAACATTTATTCATGGGATAGCCATGTTACTGTGTGAGTGACCTTTACGACACAGTTCTTAGGGAAAAGTACAGACAATATTTTGTGAATGATCCACTTGCATTTGCAAGGGAGGCAATTGACTGGACTGCCTTCCCTCCCCTTCTTAATGATCTGTATCACAATGAT